>NZ_DAISHT010000008.1:7238-47486 GCF_036822375.1 Pseudoxanthobacter sp.
CGGGCCGGGGCCGGTCCGCGCCCGTCGCCATGAATACCGTCGCCATGAATACCGTTGCCATAAACACTGCCGGCCTGAGCGCGGCGGGCGCGGGGAGGGCCGGCAATCCGGGCGGTGCGGTCGTCGGCAATCGCCGGCCAGCGAACGCCCGCTTCTGCCGGATGATCCGTCGGAGCCGGCTGTCCGCTGTCCGATTGCCGATTGCCAAGGCTGTAAGGCCGGCGTCACCGGTCTGTGTCAGGATCGGCTGCACCGAAGCGACAAGCACGGAACACCCCCGATGGGCGATAACAAGACGACCGGCTCCGAACCCCTGAGCGACGAGGCGCTGGAGGACGTGTCCGGCGGCAACTGGTTCACCGATATTTTCACCGCGACACCGAAGCCCAATCCGCGCGAGGGCGAGATCATCGGCGAAACAAAGACGATTCTCGGCCAGAACCGGAAGTTCCAGATTCAGAACTGATTGCCATCCCGGCCGCGCGCCGCCGGGCAGACGCGGTGCGGGCACCGCGTGCTGATCCGGCCGCCTGCGCAGGCTGGCGGCCGGGCGCGGCAAGGCGGGCCGGCGGGCAGGTCAGGTCAGCGGGCAAGAACTGGGGGCAAGAACTGGGGACAAGAACTCGGGGCAAGGTCTGGCCCGCCCGGCGCGCGACGGCCAATGCGGGCGGTTCGGAAGGCTGCAAGCGGGTCAGAAGGCGCGCCTTCCGCCGCTTGCGGCTGGTGTGACGCGCAAGAGCCCTGAGCCGTAAGTCGTCCGCCGATCCGGGCCGGCTTCTGCAGGCGGCTGTCTGTGGCGACAGTCTGGGCCCGTCCGGTGCCGGGCCGGGCGATCGTCCGCGGCCGGTCGTTCGGGAGGCCGGCGAAAGGCGGGATGGTCTTGGGTGGCGGGAAACACGGTTGTCGCCGGCCGGTCACCGCTGCCGCGCTTTCACCGGTCGAACAGAGACTGGCGCATGCACGCGGCTGTCCGCACAGTCCCCTTGTCTCCGCACAGCCCCTTGCCGAAGCCATCTCTGGCAGCGAAGGCCGCCGGGAGCCCGGCCAAACCGGTTACCCGGTCCGACGATAAATTCGCCGCCCGGCCGGATGATATTCCACAGCAGGAAAACTAAATCATGTGCGCTTCATCGGCCATACCGGCCGGAGCTGCATCACGTCTCACCGTTCATCGAACGATCCGGTGAGACCTCCGCGCTGAGTGCTTATCTTATTGGAAGCAATCAGCATTTAATGCGGATGGTGCCCAGAAGAGGACTCGAACCTCCACGCCTCGCGGCACAGGTACCTGAAACCTGCGCGTCTACCAATTCCGCCACCTGGGCTTTCGTCGGCGCCGTTTGTTGCGCTGACGGGGGGTGATGTACGGTGCGGGCCGGTTCTTGTCAATCGCCATGCCGCACAAACATCGTCGAAGCGTCACAGGCTGGGGATAACCTGTTAATTTGGGCGGACGGGGCGGGTGTGGCCGTGCCGGCGGGCGGGAAGGGGCGATCGGGCGGGTGGTGCGGCGCCCGCGCGCCTTCACAGGCGGGCTGCCCTTGGCTAGAGCATTGAAACGTTGTCTTCGCGGTGCCGGCGCTTTTTGCCGGCCCGGCCGGTTTTCTTCCGACTGCAATCCGCGCTAGAGAAGAACCCAGAAGGCAGGATCGGTTTCCCGGCCGCGCGCCCGGCTTGATCGGGCGCGGCCGCTTGCAGGAAGGAACACGGCGCGATGGCTGATGCGCTGAAGGACGAGATCGTCACGGTGTTCGGCGGGTCGGGCTTTCTCGGCCGCCATGTGGTGCAGGCGCTGGCAAAGCGCGGCTACCGCATCCGCCCGGCGGTGCGCCGGCCGGATCTTGCGGTCCACCTGCTGCCGCTCGGTCTGCCGGGGCAGATTCTGCCGGTGCAGTCCAACCTGCGCTTTCCCGCTTCCGTCGCCCGCGCGGTGGACGGCGCCTCGGTGGTGATCAACCTCGTGGGTCTGCTGGCGCCGGGCGGCAAGCAGAGCTTCGAGGCGGTGCAGGCTGCCGGCGCCCATGTCGTGGCGGAGGCTTCTTCCAAGGCCGGCGTCGGCCGCTTCATTCATGTCTCGGCCATCGGCGCCAGCGACAAGTCCGATTCGGGCTATGCGCGCACCAAGGCCAAGGGCGAGGCGGCGGTGAAGGCGTTCTATCCCGAGGCGGTGATCTTCCGCCCCTCGGTGATGTTCGGGCCGGAGGACAAGTTCTTCAACATGTTCGCCACGCTGGCGCGGTTCCTGCCGTTCCTGCCGGCGATCGGCGCCGATACCAAGCTGCAGCCGGTGTTCGTGGCCGACGTTGCAGAGGCCATTGCCCGCGCCGTCGACGGGCTGGTGGCGCCGGGCGTCTATGAGTTGGGCGGTCCGGAGATCAAGACCGTGCGCGAGTGCCTCGATATCGTGAATGTCGAGACCGGCCGCAGCCGCCCGGTCGTGACCATCACGCCCTCCACCGCCACCCTCATGGCAAAGCTGACCGGCTGGCTGCCGGGTGCGCCCATCACCGAAGATCAGGTGAAGCTGCTGCAGGTCGACAACATCGTGTCGCGCGAGGCCATCGAGGCCGGGCGCACGCTGGAGGGGCTCGGCATCCGCGCCACCAATCTTGAGGCGATCCTGCCGACCTATCTCGACCGTTTCCGGGCCACCGGCCAGTTCGCCGACCGGCGCCTCGCCTGAGGCTCCGGGCCGGCCACTCATGTCAGGTTGCTGCGGCGCGCCTTTCCGGCAGGGGAGGGCGCGCCGTGTCGTTTCCGGCCGGCCGCCGGCACCTGCGGTGGCATTTACGGAAAAAACACCTTGGATCTGCCGAACTCGTCGCGACACTCTGATGTCGCCGGTCCCGAATCATGGGGGCATGATGCGCCGGGTCCGGCAGCGAGAACCGGGGGGGCCAGGTTGCCCGCCCAGACATGTTCTGGAGGAAGAATGATGGGCCTCATTTCCCCAACGCCGCGGCGCGGCCTTGCGACGGCGCTGCTGCTGCTGTCGGCAGCGGCGTTCAGCCCCGCGCTGGCGCAGGAGGCGGCACCGGCCGCCGCGCCCGCGCCGCAGGCTGAAACCAAGCCCGCCGATGCCAAACCCGCCGATGCCAAACCGGCCGATGCCAAGCCGGACGCGCCTCAGTGGAAGGAACAGGCCGCGCTCGACCTGCTGAAGGCGGCCACCGACAAGATCGCGGCCGCGAAGACGCTGTCGGTGACGATCGAGTCCGAGCGGCCGGTTGCCACCACCCTCGGCCAGTTCGTGACCAAACTCGAAGAGACCGACATCACGCTGTCGCGGCCGGAGCGCTTCCGCGCCAAGGTCCGCAGCGGCGAGAACAAGGTCGAATATCTCTATGACGGCGATTCGCTGGTGCTGTTCGACAAGAACACCAACCTCTACGCCCGGCTGAAGGTGGGCGGCGACGTGGCGGCGATGCTGCAGAAGGCGGCCGAGACCAGCGCCATCCAGTTCGCCGCCGCGGAATTCCTGCTGCCCGATCCCTATGCGGTGCTGACCGAGGGGCTGGCCAATGCCTATGTCGTCGGTCCCTCGCTGGTGGACGGCGACATGACGGTGCAGGCCGTCTACGCGGCGCCGGGGCTGGAATGGCAGCTCTGGGTCGATCCCGATACCGATCTGCCGGTGCGCTATCAGGTGACGCACCTCGACGAGCCGGGCCTGCCGACCTACGTCGCCCGCTTCAGCGACTGGGATCTGAAGGAAAAGGCGGGGCCGGGCGAGTTCACCTTCAAGGTGCCGAAGGGCGCGGTCGAAATCGGCCTGCTGCCCGCGGCCAAGGCTGAGTGAGGGCCGCGGCCATGACCAACTGCACCACGCGACAGCCTGCAAGGAGGTTTTCCATGCGCCGTCTCACCCTGTCCCGTTCTCTGGTCAGCCGGGCGGTGCTCGGCATTTCGCTTGCGGCGGCGGCTGCGGTGGCGGCCACGCCGGCTTCGGCCTGGGTTGCCTATCGCGGCGGCTTCGGCGGCGGCTGGCACGGCCCGGCCGGCGGCGGCGCTGCCTGGCACGGCCCGACGGTTGCCGCCGGCGGCTGGGGCTATCATCCCCCGGCGCCGGCGTGGGGCTATCACCCGCCGGCATGGAACCCGGGTGCGGCGGCGGCCGTGGGCGCGGGCGTCGGCCTTGCCACGGGCGTGGCCATCGGCGCGGCGGCGGCTGCGCCGCGGCCCTATCCGGTGCCGGTGGCCCCGATGCCGGTCGTCGGCGCCACCTACGGCGTGCTGCCGGGCGGCTGCTCCTGGGCCTCGGCCTATGGCTATTATTCGTGCGGCAACGTCTGGTACCGGCCGTATTACGGGCCGAGCGGCCTCGTCTACACGGTGGTGCCGGCTCCGTGAGCCGTCGCCCCCGCGCCTGACGGGGAACGGGTGGAACAGGGAAACGGCCGGGGCTTGCCCCGGCCGTTTTCGTTTCAGCGCTTCTTCAGGGCCTCGGCCAGCTTGGCAGCCAGCGCGCCCTGCGGGCCGGCGGGGGGGGCGGTGCGGGGGCCGCCCTTCTGACCGGCCTGACCCGCCTGACCGGGCTTGTCGGACCGGCCGGACCGGCCGTCGCGCCGGCTGTCGGCTCCGTGCGGGCGCTCGCCGGCGGCCGCGCCGTCGTCCCTGCGCATGGTCAGGCCGATGCGCTTGCGCTTCACGTCCACCTCGACGACGCGCACTTTCACCACGTCGCCGGCCTTCACCACCTCGTGCGGGTCCTTCACGAACCGGTCGGCGAGCTGCGAAACGTGGACAAGACCGTCCTGATGCACGCCGATATCGACGAAGGCGCCGAAATTGGCGACGTTGGTCACCGTGCCTTCCAGCACCATGCCGGGTTTCAGGTCCTTGATGTCGTCCACGCCTTCGGCGAAGGCGGCGGTGCGGAATTCCGGGCGCGGATCGCGGCCGGGCTTTTCAAGCTCGGCCAGAATGTCGCGCACCGTCGGCAGGCCGAAACGGTCGTCGACGAACGTGGCGGGGTTCAGGGCGCGCAGCGCCGCGCTGTCGCCCATGAGCGTGCGCACATCGCGCCCGCAGGCGGCCACGATGCGCTTGGCGAGCCCGTAGGCTTCCGGATGCACCGAGGAGGCATCCAGCGGCTCGGCGCCGTCGCGGATGCGCAGGAAGCCGGCGGACAGCTCGAAGGTGCGCGCGCCGAGGCGGGCGACATCGAGCAGCTGCCGGCGGGTGGCGAACGGGCCGGTGGCATTGCGGTGGGCGACGATCGCCTCGGCCAGCGAGGTGCCGAGGCCGGAGACGCGCGCCAGCAGCGGTGCGGAGGCGGTGTTGAGATCGACGCCGACGGCGTTCACCGCATCTTCCACCACCGCATCGAGGGCGCGGGCGAGGCGGCTCTGGTCGACATCGTGCTGATATTGCCCGACGCCGATCGATTTCGGCTCGATCTTGACGAGTTCGGCCAGCGGGTCCTGCAGCCGGCGGGCGATGGAGACCGCCCCGCGCAGCGACACGTCGAGATCGGGAAATTCCGCCGCCGCCACCGCCGAAGCCGAATAGACCGAGGCGCCGGCCTCGCTCACCACCACTTTGGTGGGCTTTTTCACCGCCGCCGGCAGCCGGGCCAGCAGCTCGGCCACCATGCGGTCGGTTTCGCGGCTTGCCGTGCCGTTGCCGATGGCGATCAGCTCCACCTTGTGGCGCACGATCAGGCGGCCAAGCTCGGCGATGGCGCCGGTGAGGTCGTTTCGCGGCTGGAACGGATAGACGGTCGCCGTCTCCACCACCTTGCCGGTGGCATCCGTCACCGCCACCTTGACGCCGGTGCGGATGCCGGGATCGAGACCCATGGTGGTGCGGGTGCCGGCGGGCGCGGCGAGCAGCAGATCCTTCAGGTTGCGGGCGAAGACGTGGATCGCCTCTTCCTCGGCGCGCTCGCGCAGCGTGGTCATCAGGTCGAGCGAGAGGTGCAGCGACAGCTTCACCCGCCAGGCCCAGCGCCCGGCCTCCAGCAGCCAGCTATCGGCCGGCGACAGTGCCTGCCCCGGCCGCGCCGCAATGCCGAGCGCTTCGGCGACCATGCGTTCGGCCGGCTTCACCGGCGCCGGGTCGTCGGCATCGACCTCGATCTCAAGGCTGAGGATGTCCTCGTTGCGGCCGCGCAGCATGGCGAGCGCGCGGTGGCCGGCGGTGGTGGCCCAGCGCTCGGCATGGTCGAAATAATCGGCGAACTTGGCGCCGGCCTCTTCCTTGCCCTCTGCCACGCGGGAGCGGATCAGCGCGCGCTCGTGCAGGTAGGTGCGCAGCCGGCCGATGAGGGTGGCGTTTTCTGCAAGGCCCTCGGCAACGATGTCGCGTGCGCCTTCCAGCGCCACCCGCACGCTCGGCACCGCCTCGGTCACGAACCCGGCGGCGAAGGCGGCCGGATCGAGCGTGCGGTCGGCAAGCAGCGCCTCGGCCAGCGGCCCGAGGCCCTTCTCGCGGGCGATTTCGGCGCGCGTGCGGCGCTTGGGACGGAACGGCAGGTAGAGGTCTTCCAGCTCCGCCTTGGTCTCCACGGTGCGGATGCGGCCCTCAAGCTCGTCCGTCAGCTTGCCCTGCGCGCGGATCGATTCGAGCACGGTTGCCCGGCGGCTCTCCAGTTCGCGCAGGTAGACGAGGCGTTCCTCAAGCTGGCGCAGCTGGGTGTCGTCGAGGCCGCCGGTCACTTCCTTGCGGTAGCGGGCGATGAAGGGAACCGTCGCGCCTTCGTCGATCAGCCCGATGGCGGCTGTGACCTGCGCGGGGCGGGCGGCGATCTCGGCGGCAATGGTGCGGGCGATGCGATCGGTCTCGACTACGGCCATCTCTGTCCCATCGGGCGGCTTGCCCATCTGACGGTTTGCGGAGCGCGCGACCATAGGCGCGCCCGCCGCCGATGCCAACCGGGTGCCGCCGGGGGCTGTCAGTGCCAGTCGCGGGTGTAGTGGAAGGTCGGCATGTTCCAGCGGAATTTCAGCGCGGCAAGGCGCAGCGCCAGCCCGCAGACAAGGGCTGCGACCATCACTGCCGTTGCATCGAGGCCCAGCGCCAGCCCGCCCACATAGAGCCCGCCGGTGACCACCGAGACCGAGGCATAGAGCTCGCTGCGGAACAGCAGCGGCACGTCGGCGCACAGGATGTCGCGCAGCACGCCGCCGATGCAGCCGGTGATCATGCCCGAGACGATGACGATGAGCGGCGGCAGCCCCAGCCCCAGCGCCACCTTGCAGCCGATCACGGTGAACACCACGAGGCCGACAGCATCGAGAAACAGAAACACCCGCCGCAGGTGGTGGATGAAACCGGCCAGAAACACCGTCAGCAGCGCCGCCCCGCTGGTGATGAGCAGGTAGGAGGGGTGGGCCACCCACGACAGCGGATAGTGGCCGAGCAGGATATCGCGCGTCGAGCCGCCGCCCAGCGCCGTCACGCAGCCCAGCATGGCCACGCCCACCCAGTCCATGTCGCGCCGGCCGGCGGCCAGCGCCGCGGTCATCGCCTCTGCGACGATGGCGATGATGTAGAGCACCTGCAGTTCCATGACGGCCGTTTCCTCCCTGCCTGTCCGCGGTCTGCGGATTGTGTCTCCGGGCCGTGTTTCCGCGCCGCGACATTCCGGCCACGGGGTGCGGCCAAATTGCGCGTCTGCAAACAGTCCCCGTTTCATGCCGGCAAAGGAATTGATAGCCTCCGGGGTGTACCATGCAAGAACGGCGGCAGGCTGGAACAAGCCTGTTGCAGCATGGTTTTCCGGACCGGCGGTTTCTGGCGGAAACAGCCGGCGAGCGTGCCTTCAGAGCGCGTGCCTTGTCAGCGGAGGTCTTCCCATGCCGCACATCCGCGATTCGCGTATCCTCATCGTGGCGACCGAGAAGTCCGGCCGCTGGGAGGTCTCGGTGTCGCGCGAGGAGCTGCGCCGCACCGGGGCACGGGTGGATGTCGCCACTCTCGACGGCCGCGGCATCGAGGACGGCCCCGATCCCGCCCGGCGCGAGCGCATCGGCGCCGACCTGAAGCTCGCCGATGCCCGGCCGGACGATTACGAGGCTCTGGTGCTGTCCGGCTTCCACCTGTCGCCGGAGGTCGCAAGCCCGCGCTGGCCCGGCCGCGGACTGGTGCTGCGTTTTCTGGAAACCGGCCGCCCGGTCGGTGCCATGTGCCACGGCCCGTGGCTGCCGCTGACGGCCGAGATTTTTCTCAAGGGCGGTCCGGGGCCGGCCGAAACGGCCATGGGCGAGATCATGACCAGCCGTGCCCCCGCCGATGTGGACGATTTCATCGCCCGCATCGTGGAGGAAGTGGAACTGCGCGACCGGCATCACCGCCGCTGACCGGCGCCCGCTTTGCCGCCGGCCGGCTTCAGCGCAGCAGCGCCGGATAGAGATTGGAAATAGCCGTCGTCATCATCTCGCCGCCGATGGCCGCGAGCACGATGCCCATCAGCCGCTTGGTGACGCTGAGAACGGTCGGCGACAGCCAGCGCGCCAGCACCGGCGCCGCCAGCAGGAAGGCGGAGAAGAACACCAGATAGCTGCCGAGGCCCAGCGCATAGGCCAGCAGGGTGCCGTCCTTCATCGACGACTGCATGAACACGATCAGCGCGGTGATGGTGCCCGGCCCCAGCATCATCGGCACGGCGAGAGGATAGAACGCCACGCTGGTGTCGCTGCGGTAGTTCGCCTGCTCCTGCTCGTTGCCGGCGTGAGAGGCGTGTTCGTCGCCCTTCAGCATGGAAAGCGCGATCAGCAGCACGATGAGTCCGCCGGCAAGGCGGAAGTTGTCGATGCCAATGCCGAACACCGACAGGATCTGCGAGCCGGCCAGAGCGCACACCACCGAGCCGACAGAAACGGTGATAATGGCGAGAACCGCGGTCCGGCGGCGGTCCGCGGCGGTCTGCTCGTCGGTCAGCGCCAGAAATACCGACAGGCAGACGAACGGATTCATGATGGCGAACAGTGCGGCGAACAGCTTGATCGTAACCGTCAGGTCCATGATTTCTCCCGTGAACGCGTTTTGCAGCGCCGGCCGGCGGCAACCTTGCCCCGCCAGCCGCCGTGCGCCGGTGGTGCGGGGGCGGTCGCCGGCCTTCAGCCTGCCCAGCGACGGCTGAAGGCGAGGCGCAGCCCGAAGCCGATCAGCACCGTGCCTGTGACGAGATCGAGCCCGCGGCCGACGGCCGGCCGCATCAGCCAGCGCGACAGCGGGCGCGTGGCGCCGGTCAGTGCCGCGAACCACAACAGCCCCATGGCGCCGTGGATGGCCGCCAGCAGCACCCCGAACGCCACCACGCTGACGCCCGCCGGCATGAACTGCGGCAGGAAGCCGACATAGAACAGGCCGACCTTGGGGTTGAGCAGATTGGTCATGAGGCCGCGCAGGAACCAGCGCGCGGCGGCCTGCTGCCCGGCGGGGGCCGCTGCCGGCGCGACGGAGGCGGCGGCGCGGCCGGAGAGGGCGCCGCGCACCATGCCGGCCCCCAGCCACACCAGATAGACGGCGCCGGCGATCTGCAGGATGCGGAAGCCGGCTTCGGAAACTGTCAGCAGCGCGCCCAGCCCGGCGGCGGCGATGAGGCCCCAGAGCAGCACGCCGAGCGTGATGCCGCAGCCGGCGGCCATGGCCGGGCGCGGACCTTCCACCGCTGCGGTGCGCAGCACCAGCGCGGTGTCGAGCCCGGGGGTGAGCGTGAGAAGGCCAGCAGCCAGCGAGAAAGCCGCCAGCGCTTCCGCAATCGTCATGACGGCACTCCCTGTGCGCACCGGTTGCCCGTGCCAGTATCGGCTGCCAGCATCGGATGCCTGTATCGGGCGATTCGGCCGCGGTGGCGATGGCATCGCGCGCCGCTCCGTCCACAGCCGGCTGTGGATGGTGCCGGCCCGCGGCCGCGCCGGCAACAAAGGCGTTGCAATCGCCGGCGGGCTGGTGCATATCCCACCCCGTCGCCGGCACGGTTCCGGCGCCGATTAAACCGGATGCGGGCGTAGCTCAGGGGTAGAGCACAACCTTGCCAAGGTTGGGGTCGTGGGTTCGAATCCCATCGCCCGCTCCAGTTTATCCTCCTTTTCCCGTCAAAAAGATGTGTCTCCGGTATCCGGCTTTGCGCGCGGCGTTCGCCGTACTGTTGTCGCTGCCGGCAACCGGCTGCGCCGGCGACAGTTCGTCGCCATGCCCCTGCGCGCCGCCCCTGCGGCGCCCGCGGCTTGATTTCACTCAATGCCGGGCCATCTGGCGGAAGCGCAAATCTGGCGTCAGAGTTGAGAACGGGGCAGCCGGGCACGGGCCGCGGGCCGGCTGCCGGGCAGCCGGCGGCGGGTGTGCCCCGCGATGCTGCATCCCGTGGCGCAGCGCAGGCGGAGAAAGACAGCAGCATGGCGAACACCGACACCGGCAACGCGGATTTCGGCACTTCGGACTTCGGCACCTCGGGCACCGGCCATCCGGGCGCGGGCGCCGCGGTTGCGGGCGGGGGGGAGGCCGGCACCGCGCCGCTTACCGCCGCCATGGAGGCCGGTCTTGCGGCCGAGCGGCAGGAAGCGGCTCAGGAGGCGGAACTGTCGGCGGTGCAGCAGATCGCGGGCGACGGCAGCACCGAGGCAGAGGCCGGCATCGCCGCCATCATTGCCGGCGCAGCCCCGGACGATGCCCAGCGGCTGCGCAAGTCGCTCGGTATGCCGAAGGCGGACCGCCCGCGCGCCAACAGCGAGGAGCTGGCCGATGACTGGCGCTCCGGCGGCTATCCCTTCAAGTACAAGATGCTGCGGCGCGACTATGAGCACGAGAAGTTCGTGCTGCAGACGGAACTGCTGAAGCTGCAGTCGTGGGTCAAGGAGGCGCGCCAGCGCGTCATCATCCTGTTCGAAGGCCGCGATGCCGCCGGCAAGGGCGGCGCCATCAAGCGCTTCATGGAGCACCTTAACCCGCGCGGCGCGCGGGTGGTGGCGCTGGAGAAGCCGAGCGATGTCGAGCGCGGGCAGTGGTATTTCCAGCGCTATGTCGAGCACCTGCCGACCACCGGCGAGATCGTGCTGTTCGACCGCAGCTGGTATAACCGCGCCGGCGTGGAACGCGTCATGGGCTTCTGCTCGGAGGACGAGTACCGCGAGTTCCTGCGTCAGGCGCCGGAATTCGAGCGCAATCTGGTGCGCAGCGGTATCCACCTCATCAAGTTCTGGTTCTCGGTCAGTCAGGAAGAGCAGCGCCGCCGCTTCAAGGAGCGCAAGGTGCATCCGCTGAAGCAGTGGAAGCTGTCGCCGGTCGATCTCGCCTCGCTCGACAAGTGGGAAGACTACACCCGCGCCAAGGAGGCGATGTTCTTCCACACCGACACGGCCGATTCGCCCTGGATCGTCATCAAATCGGACGATAAGAAGCGTGCCCGCATCAACGCCATGCGCTATGTGCTGCATGCGCTGCCCTATACCGGCAAGGATGTGAAGCGCATCGGGCCGGTGGAGACGCTGCTTGTGGGCCGTGCCAACGCCATTCACGAGCGCGGCGAGTATCTGTTCGGCGAAAAGTGATACCGGCCGGCGGGTAACACCGCCGGAACCGCTTGCCAGAATGCACCTGCAAGATGCAGTTTCGACATAGGGTCGCCGCCATGCAGCGCACTTTTGTGCTGTTGCCGGCGGCCCTGTGCGGCGAAACTGCGCTGTGCCCGGCCGGGCGACAGCGGCGAGTCGCCGGCCCGTGCCATTGTCGTCCCGTGTCGTTGCCGCGCGGGCTGCGGCGGCGCGCGGCTGCCCGGGCAGCCGGATTGCAGCGGGCGGGCGTGGCGGGGGGCGGGCGTGCTGAGAACGAGGCGCTTCCACATCATCGCGGTTGCGGTGCTGCTGGGCATTCTGGGGGCGGCGCTGCCGCTCGCGGCCACCGCGTGGATCGCGCGCTATCGGGCGCTTCAGGATGAACTGGGCGATCTGCAGCAGACGGCGCACAACGTGCTGCTGCGCGCGCGCCGGACCGCCGCGCAGGTCGACGACACACTGAAGACGATTGCCGCCAGCCACCTGACGCCCTGTTCTCAGCCCCATATCGAGGAAATGCGCCGGCTGACGGCGGCGGCGATTTCGGTCGAAGAGATCGGCTACTTTCAGGGCGGTTTCCTGAAATGCACCTCGTGGGGGCCGACGCGGGTGATCGTGCCGCGCGAGGCGCCGGCCTATGTGCTGCCCGACGGGCTGGGGGTGACGCTCGACGTGGAGCCGCGCGTGAGTGCCCGCACCACGATGGCCGCCTTCGACCTCGGCGACTACAACGCCCTCGTCGTGCCGGCGCGGTTCGTGGACGTGCTGCTTGACGATGGCATGGCCGTTGCGCTGGCAACCGAGGACGGCCGGGCCTTTGCCACCGTCGATCCGGCCGCGCTTCCGCCGCTGACGCTGCTGCGCGGCGGGAACCGCGAGGGCATGGCGGCCGGCAAGCTGTTCGTGGTGCGGCGTGATGCCGGGCTGATCGTGCTGGTGAGCGAGCCGGCGGCGGAGCTTTCGAATCGCGTCGACCGGCTGCTGCTGCTGCTGTTGCCGGTCGGCGGCTTCATTGCCGTCTTCATCGTGGTGGTGGTGGTGTGGCTGTCGCGAAAGCGGCTTTCGCCGCGTGCCGAGCTGGAAATCGCCGTTCGCAAGGACGAGTTCGTGGTCTGCTATCAGCCGCTGATCGCGCTTGCGTCGGGGCGCTGCGTCGGGGCGGAAGCGCTGGTGCGCTGGCGGCGGCCGGACGGCAGCATGGTGCGGCCGGATCTGTTCATTCCGCTGGCCGAGGAAACCGGCCTCATTCTGCCGATCACCGATCGGGTCATCGGCCACGTCATGCACGATATGCGCGATGTGCTGCGCAGCGATCCGTCGCTGCACATCGCGATCAACATCTGCGCCGACGATATGCGCACGGGCCGGGTGCTGGACGTGCTGGGACCGCAGTTGCGGGCGGCGGGCCTCGGTGCCGGGCAGATCTGGCTGGAGGCGACCGAGCGCGGGTTCATCGACATCCACGAGGCCCGCGCCACGCTGGAACGCGCCCGCGAGGCCGGCTACACCATCGCCATCGACGATTTCGGCACCGGCTATTCCAGCCTGCAATATCTGCACGGGCTGCCGGTGGACGGGCTGAAGATCGACAAGTCGTTCGTCGAGACCATCGACCGGGAGACGGCGACCAGCGCGGTTACCGCGCATATCATCGACATGGCGAAGTCGCTCGGGCTGTTCCTCGTCGCCGAAGGTGTCGAGACGGAGCGGCAGGCCGCCTATCTGCGCGATAACGGCGTTGCGTTCGCGCAGGGCTGGCTGTTTGCCCGGCCGCTGCCGGCGGCCGAATTCAGCGCCTTCGTGCGGGAGACCAACGGCCCGCCCGGTACCGGGAGCGCACCGGCCGGCGCGGCGGGCGCCTGAGGCCGCAAACGCAAAGGCCGGGCGCGGGGCCCGGCCTTTGCCGATCTGCGGCGGTTCGTGGCGGATGGCGGCGCGGCGCTCAGGCGCCCGGCTGCAGGGCGGCGCCGGCGCGGGGCTGCTCCATGCGCAGCGCGGCAGCGCGCACGGCCTCCTGCACTTTTTCGAAGGCGCGCACCTCGATCTGGCGCACCCGCTCGCGGCTGACGCCGAATTCGCCGGAAAGCTCCTCCAGCGTCACCGGCTCGTCGGTCAGCCGGCGGGCCTCGAAGATGCGCCGCTCGCGGTCGTTGAGCACGCCGAGCGCCTGCGAAAGCAGCTTCTTGCGGCTCTCCATCTCTTCGCTTTCGGCCAGCAGTTCCTCCTGATTGGTGGAATCGTCCACCAGCCAGTCCTGCCATTCGCCGGATTCGGAATCGGCCCGGATCGGTGCGTTGAGCGAGGCATCGCCCGAAAGACGGCGGTTCATGGAAACCACGTCTTCCTGGCTGACGCCGAGCTTGCGGGCGATCTGTTCCACCTGCTCGGGGCGCAGGTCGCCGTCGTCGAGCGCCTGAATCTGGCCCTTCACCTTGCGCAGGTTGAAGAACAGCCGCTTCTGGCTGGCGGTGGTGCCCATCTTCACAAGGCTCCACGAGCGCAGGATATATTCCTGAATGGAGGCCTTGATCCACCACATGGCATAGGTGGCCAGCCGGAAGCCCTTGTCAGGATCGAAGCGCTTGACCGCCTGCATCAGCCCGACATTGCCCTCCGAGATCACCTCGCCGATGGGCAGCCCGTAACCGCGATAGCCCATGGCGATCTTGGCCACGAGGCGCAGGTGGCTCGTCACCAGCCGGTGCGCGGCCGCCGGGTCGGCATGCTCCTGATAGCGCTTGGCGAGCATGTATTCTTCCTGCGGTTCCAGCATCGGAAACCGCCGGATCTCATCGAGATAGCGGGACAGACCGCCTTCGCTGGCGGCAATTGCGGGAAGCGACGGCTGGGCCATGGAAAGCGCCCTCCTGATGGTCTTGTGCCGGCCCCCTTCCGGATGAAGCGGGACCGTTCCGGTTCCCCTTCGCACGGGTTCCGGGAGGCTGTGCGGCCCTCCGCGGCCTGTTGCGCGGCAACCTGACGCGAGCATCATCGTCGAAAGGCGATCAAAAGGAAAGCCCTTTCATCGCCTTTTCCCGATGAAGCGGAACCGCACCCCGGGGGACAACGGCGTTCTTTGTCATCATAGAACGCTTTATGTCCAAATGACGGTCGCGGCAGAGCGCCGGCCTGCGGGGGTTGGGCGGGGCTTGCAAGGCGGGGCTTGCGGGATCTGTCCTTATGGGTTTGCCCGCTGCCCGCCGTTCAGTCGCCGATCGCGCGGAAGGCCTCGATCAGGCCGGCCAGATCCTCCGGCGGCTCGCTTTCGAAGCGCATCACCTCGCCGGTCAGCGGATGCTCGAAGGCGATGAGGGCGGCGTGCAGCGCCTGCCGCGGAAAGCTGCGGGCGGCGGACTGGGCCGGCTCCGGCAGGCGGTTCACCTTGGTGCGGAAGCCGGCGCCATAGTCCTCGTCGCCCACCAGCGGATAGCCGATATGGGCCATGTGCACGCGGATCTGATGGGTGCGGCCGGTTTCCAGACGGCATTCCACCAGCGACGCCAGCGAGGTGTCGCCATCGGTGCGGCCATAGCGCTCCAGCACCTCGAAATGGGTGATGGCCTCGCGGCCGCCGGAGCGCACCACGGCCTGTCGCTGGCGGTTCTGCGGCGAGCGGCCGAGCGGGGCGTCGATGGTGCCGCCGCCGGCCCGCGGTCCGCCCCACACGAGGGCGATATAGGCGCGTTCCAGCGCCCCGGTGCGGCCGTGGTCGGCGAACTGGGCGGCGAGCGATTTGTGCGCCCGGTCGCTCTTGGCCACCACCATCAGGCCGCTGGTGTCCTTGTCGAGGCGGTGGACGATGCCCGGCCGCAGCACGCCGCCGATGCCGGAAAGGCTGGCGCCGCAGTGGTGGAGCAGGGCGTTGACCAGCGTGCCGCCGGCATGGCCCGCCGCGGGGTGAACCACGAGGCCGGCCGGCTTGTCGACGACGATGACGGCTTCGTCCTCGTAGACGATGTCGAGGGGAATGTTCTCGGCCGCCGGTTCGGCCGGCTCCGGGGGCGGCAGGGTGAGGACGATCTGCGCGCCTGCGTTGACCCGCCGGCCCGGCTCTCCTATCGTCCGCCCGTCGAGCGTGACCTGCCCGGCCCGGATCAGGGCCTGGATTCGGGCGCGGCTCGGCGCGTCGGCACCCATCGTCTGCGACAGGTGCGCGGCGAGCACGGCATCGATCCGCCCGCGGGCAGCCGCGTCCTCGGGGCTGAAGGCGATGGTCTGGCCGGCTTCGCCGCCGTCGTCCGCGGCCTCCGCGATGTCGTCGTCCCAGTCCTCCAGAGCGCCGTTTTGCGCGGGCCCTTCATTTTCAATGCCGCTCACCAATACCCCCGATCCTGTCGAGACTGCCGAAAAGCCGCTCGATCCGGCCTCCGAACGCCTGCAGCAGCGCCTGACCCGTCTGGTCCGCACGTCCGGCTTCATCATGGCGCTCGGTCTGATCGCCGTTTTCTCGGTGATCCTCTATCGCACAATCGGGGGCGGCGGAAAGACCGTGCGCACCGGCCGCGAGGCGGACATCACCGTTCCGGCGGCGGCCGGCGCGCAGATTCTGTCCTCAAGCCTCGATAACGGCGCGCTGGCGATGGTGGTGGAAGACGGCGCGGGCCGTTCGGTGGTGGTGGTGGACGTTGCCAGCGGCGCGGTGCTGGCGCGCGTGCGCCTCGTCAGCGGGCCGGTGGCGCCGGCCCCCTGAGCCGGTCTTTCAGCGCAGCAGCACGACCCCGGCGATGCCGCCGGCCAGAATGAGCAGCGCCGGGTTGACCTTGCGCACCATCATGACGACGAACACCGCGACGGCGAACAGCACCGTCAGCGTATCGCCGATGGCCGTGCGGCCGACGGCGATGGTGCCGGCGGCCATCAGCCCGACCACGATCGGGGCCATGGCGCGCTGCACGGCGGTGCGCCAGGGCGAGCCCTCGAAGCGGTCCCACACCCGGTTGGTGCCGAGCGCGATGAGGCCGGCCGGGCCGAAGAAGCCGATGAAGGCCAGCGCCGCGCCGGGATAGCCGGCGACGTGATAGCCGATGACGATCACCATCAGCATGTTCGGCCCCGGCGCGAGCTGGCCGAGGGAATAGATGTTGCGGAACTGATCGCTCGTCAGCCAGTGATGGGCGTCGATGGTGAGGGTCTTCATTTCCGGCAGCACCGCCGTGCCGCCGCCGATCGCCAGCACCGACAGCAGCGAGAAGACGCCGAGGATGCTCCAGTTGGTGTCGTTCATGGCGCGCCCTCAGTCCACCGGGTGGTCGTGCGGCCCAGGCACGGGTTCGTTGCGCGGCCGGAACAGGAAGATCGCCACGGGGCCGACGGTCAGCAGCACCCAGACGAGCGAGATGTGCAGGAAGCTGACCATCACCACCGTGACGATCACGATGGAAAGGTCGAGCAGGTGCACCAGCTGCTTGCGCCCGATCTGCAGCGTGATGGCCGCCAGCAGCCCCACGGAAGCCGCGCCGACGCCGGCAAGCGCGGCGGTGATCCACGGGTTGTTGTGGCTGGAGGCATAGGCCACCCCCAGCACCAGAATGAACAGGCCGCCCGGCAGCGTCATGCCGAGAAAGCCGGCCACCGCGCCGGCGACGCCGCGCAGCCGGTCGCCGACGATGATGGCCATGTTGGTGGCGTTCAGCCCCGGCAGCGCCTGCGAGATCGACAGCGCCACCATGAAGCCGTCTTCGTCCAGCCATTTCTTGTTCAGAACCAGACTGTTGCGCAGATAGGCCACGACGCCGCCGCCAAACGAGGTGGCGCCGATGATGAGGAAGGTGACGAAGATCTCCCACAGGCCCGCCCGGACGGCCGCGGGGGTGGGCGTGCCCGGTGGCGGCGCCGCGGCCGCAGGGGGCGGGGGGCTGTCACTCATTGTGCGCCACCACCTGATTGCCGATGCCGTAGACCATCGCGGTCTTGGTGGTGCCGAGCGCGATCCAGTCGGGCGCATTCATCTGCACGGCGCGGAAGAAGTGCTCGGAGCGCTCCTTCGCCTTGCGGTGCAGGTCTTCGATGTGGCTGAACTTGGCCTGAAAGGCGAACTCGCCGATCAGCGACTGTTCGGACGCGCGGTTGCGCCAGATGGCGATGGTGGCCTTGGCGGCGAGCTTGTGGCCGAAGTCGAACTGGCCGACATCGACCTGAATTTCTTCCACGGCCACGTTGTTGACGAGGTTGATTTCCGTATCCGGCGAGGTGTCGATCTCGTTCATCGGCGGAAAAACGTCGGCGATGTGCCTCAGGCCCTGATTGAGAACGATGTTGGGCGAGGTCAGCACGCAGTTGTGCGAATAGAGGCTGCGCATGCCGCCGAGCTGGTCCCGGAGCGGCAGGATTTCTTCCTTGAACTTGATCTCGGCGCGGCCGTTCAGATGCGGCGTCATGTCGATCTGGGCGGCTTTGCCGAGATCGGCGTGGCGATATTTGACCGTCAGTTCGTGGTCGTTGCGCGGCCAGCCGTCCTCGTAGAACGTGCGCTTGCGCAGGATGAAGGCATTCTTATAAAGGTCGTAGCGCGGCGTATCGTAGAACAGCACTTCGCGAACCAGCCGGTGGAAGGCGTTCTTGTTGGTTTCGATGCCGACATCGTTCTTCTTTGCGATATGGCAGACGAGATCCCAGAACGCCTCGAACTGTGTCGAAGCAAAGAACTTCTCCGGGCGCAGCAGGATTTTGTATTCGCGATAGTGCAGGTCGTCCATGGTCGGGTCCCAGGCCTGTTCCCTGTCGCTCGCCGCGCAGGGGGAAAGTGCGATCGGATGGCGGAGCGGGCCGGCTCGTGCGCGAAATCCCCCGTCGCCGCATGAGCCCTTCCTGTCGGCGCTGTCTTTTGCCGCAGCGGTATGCCATCAGGGGCGCATTGCGCCTGACTTGCAAGAGGCTGGAATGTCGGCGAGGCGAACTCGTGGAGGAAAATCGGCTGCGGATGCCCCGCCGCCGCAGGGCGCGGCCCCGGCCGGCGGCCGTGAGCGGGCCGATCTGGCGCTGGTGGCGCGCGGGCTGGCGCCAAGCCGGGCGCGGGCGCAGGATCTGATCCGTCGCGGACTGGTGCGCCTCGACGGCGCGGTCGTGGCGCGGCCCAACGCGCCGGTTGCGCCCGGCGCGGTGCTGACGCTCGACGACGAGGCGCCGGACTGGGTCTCGCGGGGGGCGGAGAAGCTGGTCGCCGCGCTCGATGCCTTCCGGTTCGATCCCGCAGGCCTGCACATCGCCGATCTCGGCGCATCCACGGGCGGGTTCACGGAGGTACTGCTGCGCCGCGGCGCGCGGCGCGTGGTGGCGCTCGATGTCGGCCACGATCAGCTGCACCCGCGTCTGCGGGCCGATGCGCGGGTGATCTGCCGCGAGGGCGTGAACGTCCGCCACCTGACGGCCGGCGACGTGATCGAGCCGCCGCAGGGGCTGGTGGCCGATCTCAGTTTCATCTCGCTGAAGCTGGCGCTGCCGGCGGCCCTTGATCTGGCGGCGCCGGGTGCCTTCGGCGCCTTTCTGGTCAAGCCGCAGTTCGAGGTCGGGCGCGAGGGCATCGGCCGCGGCGGCATCGTGCGCGATGCGGCGCTGGCCGGCGCCGCTCTGGCCGATGTGGCCGGCTGGCTCGATGCCCGGCCGGGCTGGCGGGTGGTGGGGCACACCGTTTCGCCCATCGCCGGCGGCGACGGCAACCGCGAATTCCTGCTCGGCGCCGTGAAGGACCGCCCGGCCTGATCGCGGCCCGCGACGCGGCGGATGCAGCGCTTTGCCGCCGGATGGGTTAAGAAGTGTTCCAGTCCGGCTTCTGGCCGCGCGGCAGGGCCTGCCGGCGCGGGCGGGGCCATGTCTTCTTTCCGGGCGCCCTGCCGCGCCCCGGCCGGCGGTGTCTTTCCGCGCCCCGGCCGCGTTCCGAGTGACTGCCCATGAAGGCCGCCGCCGCCCGTTCCTCCGCCCGTCCCGTTCCCGCGCGCTCCGGCCGCCGCCCGGCCGCGCCGCGTGATGCCGCGCCGCCGTCCGCCGGCGAAGACGGGCCGGCCACCGTCGAGCGGGTGGAAATCGACCGTGTCGGCCATCGCGGCGACGGCATAGCGGAGACCGGCAGCGGCCCGGTCTATGTGCCCGGCACCCTGCCGGGCGAGGTGGTGGATGTCGTGCGGCACGGCGAGCGCGGGCAGCTTGCCGGCCTGATCGTGCCGTCGGCCGACCGCATCACCCCGCCATGCGCGCATTTCGGCCGCTGCGGCGGCTGCGCGTTGCAGCACTGGGCGCAGTCGCCCTATCGCGCCTTCAAGCGCGAACAGCTCGTTGCCGCACTGGCCGACCGCGGGCTGAGCCCGCCCGTGGCGCCGGCCATTGCCTGCGGCCCCGGCATGCGGCGGCGGGTGGTGCTGAGCGCGGCGCGGGTCGACGGGGCAATGCGCCTCGGTTTTCACGCCCGCGCCAGCCACGACATTCTCGATATCGAGGAATGCCCGGTTGCGGTGCCGGCCATCGTGGCCGGGCTGCCGGTGCTGAAGCGCCTTGCCGGCCTGCTGATCGGCAAGCGCGATCCGGTGCGCCTGACCGTGACGGCCTCGGCCGGCGGGCTGGATGTGGCCGCCGTTTCCACCCGGCCGGTCGATGCGCGGTTGCGCGAGCGGCTGGTGGGCGAGGTGCTGGCGCTCGGCCTCGCCCGGCTCGCTGTCGGCGGCGAGGTGATCCTCGCCCCGCGCGAGGCGGTGGTGGATATCGACGGGGTCGGCGTGCTGCCGCCGCCGGGCGGCTTTCTGCAGGCCGGCGTGACAGCCGAGAAGGCAATGGCGGCGGTGGTGGCCGAGGGCGTGGGCGATGCCCGGCGGGTGCTGGATCTCTTCGCCGGCATCGGCACCTTCTCGCTGCGGCTGGCGCGCACCGCCTCCGTCCACGCCATCGACGGCGAACGCGGCGCCATCGAGGCGCTGGAGGCCGCGCGGCGCCGGGCCGGCGACCGCAATCCGGTGACGGCTGAGGTGCGCGATCTGTTCCGCCGGCCGATGCAGGTGAAGGAATTCGCCCGTTACGACGCGGTGGTTGTGGACCCGCCCTTTGCCGGCGCCCGGGCGCAGGCGGAGGTGCTGGCCGGGGTGAAGGATGTGCCCCGTCTGGTGATGGTCTCGTGCAATCCGGCCACGCTGGCGCGCGACCTGGCCGTTCTCGTCGCCGGCGGCTGGGAGGTGGAAAAAGTGGTGCCCGTGGATCAGTTCCTGTGGTCGCCCCATGTGGAAGCGGTTGCCGTGCTCCGGCGGGCGTGAGGCGACGGCCTGCCAGATCAGAAATAGAATAATTTCAATCTGTAAGGCCTTTTCTGCCGGCTGAAATCCGGAAATCTTTTAAAGTTCGGCCGGACGGACCCTTCGTCATTGACAGGGCGGGGTTGCAGGGTGCTTTGTGCATTCGCAAACCAGTCGCAGTCTCGCCTTCGCGCTATGCTGCGACCGGGCCGGTGCAGGCTCTGGCCGGCCGGCGGCGATGGGGAGTGGAACGACCATGGATTGCGCGGGCGGGCCGGTGGCTGCGTTGGTGCGAAGGGCGGCGGGCGCAGTGCGCGGCGCCTGTGCTGCTGCTGCCGTTGTTGCCTCTGCTGCCGGGCTGGTCGCGGTGCTGGCCCCGGTGGCGCCGGCGCTGGCGGGCGGCGAGGTCAATATCTACAGCTACCGCCAGCCGGACCTGATTCAGCCGCTGCTCGACCGTTTCACAAAGGAAACCGGTATCCGCGCCAACGTGGTGACGGCCTCCGCCGGCCTTGAGGAGCGCATTGCCGCAGAGGGCGAGTTCTCGCCCGCCGACATTCTGCTGTCGGTCGATGTCGGCCGGCTGGAGAATGCCAAGGCGCTCGGCATCACCCAGCCGATCGAATCGAAGGTGGTGGAACAGAACATTCCCGCCATCTACCGCGACCCGGACCATGGCTGGGTCGGCCTCACCATGCGCGGCCGCGTGTTCTATGCCTCGCGCGAGCGGGTGAAGGAAGAAAAGCTCTCCTACGAGGATCTGATCCGGCCGGAATGGAAGGGGCGCCTCTGCACCCGCTCCGGCCAGCATGTCTACAATATCGGCCTGTTCGCCAACCTCATCGCCAACGACGGCGTCGGGGAAGCCACGAAGATCGTCGAGGGCATCCGCGACAATCTGGCGATGAAGCCCTCCGGCGACGACCGGGCGCAGGCGAAGGCCATCTGGGCCGGCGAATGCGATCTGGCGCTCGGCAACACCTATTATGTCGGCCTGATGGAAACCGACACCCGCGAGCCGGAACAGCAGGAATGGGCGAAGGCGATGCGCGTCATCTTCCCCAACAGCGATGGCCGCGGCACCGAGGTGAACATCTCCGGCGTGGTGCTGGCGAAGAACGCGCCCAACAAGGCCAATGCTCTGAAGCTCATCGAATTTCTGACCTCCGACGAGGCGCAGGAAATCTATGCCGATGTCAATTTTGAATATCCGGTCAAGCCGGGCCTGAAGCCGAACAAGGTCATTCAGGATCTGGGGACCATGAAGCCGGACCCGCTGCCGATGTGGGAACTGGCGAAATATCGCAAGCAGGCAAGCGAAATCGTCGACAAGGTCGATTTCGACGGCGGCCCGCAGAACTGAACACGCTTAAGGGCGGCAATTGCCGCGCCGGCCGGCCGGCGGCCGGGTTTCGCGCCGACAGGACGGCTGCCGTTTCCGGCAGCCGGGGGCGGAGCCTTGTCCGGGGACCGGTCACAAACGGGGATGTGACGAGGGATGAAGACGATGCGTCGTGCGAAGATGGGGCTGGCCGGGGTGGCCTTGTGGGTGATGACGGCGGCCGGGGCGGCCCATGCCGCCGATGCGCCGGCGCCGCAGGCGGTGGTGGATCACTACGCCGATGTGGCGGCGGCGATGTATGCCGACAGCCTTTCCACCGCCCGGGCGCTGAAGGGCGCCATCGACGCTTTCCTCGCCAGCCCCGATGACCAGACGCTGGCTGCCGCCCGCGCGGCGTGGAAGGCGGCCCGCGTGCCCTATCAGCAGAGCGAAGGCCTGCGCTTCGGCAATGCCTATGTCGATGACTGGGAAGGCAAGGTGAACGCCTGGCCGCTCGACGAGGGCCTCATCGACTATGTCGACAAGAACAGCTACGGCGAGGAATCCGACGAGAACCCGCTCTATACGGCCAACGTCATCGCCAGCACGCAGATCCGGATCGGCAACGAAGTCATCGACGTGACCACCATCACGCCGGAACTGCTGGCCGACAAGCTGCAGGAAGCGCAGGACGTCGAGGCCAACGTCGCCACCGGCTATCACGCCATCGAGTTCCTGCTGTGGGGGCAGGATCTGAACGGCACCGGCCCCGGCGCCGGCAACCGGCCGGCCACCGACTATTCGCTGGAAAGCTGCAGCAACGGCCATTGCGACCGTCGCCGCGCCTTTCTGACGGCGGCAACCGACCTGCTCATCTCCGACCTGAACGACATGGCGGAGGCGTGGAAGGCCGGCGGCGAGGCGCGCAAGGAACTGCTGGCCAAGGGGCCTGAAGGCGGCCTTTCCACCATTCTCACCGGTCTGGGGTCGCTGTCCTACGGCGAGCTTGCCGGCGAGCGCACCAAGCTGGGCCTGCTGCTGCACGACCCGGAGGAGGAGCACGACTGCTTCTCCGACAACACCCACAACTCGCACTATTATGACGAAGTGGGCATGAAGGCGCTCTACACCGGCACCTATGTGCGCGCCGACGGCACCACGCTGGCCGGCCCGGGCCTGCAGGCCTATGCCGCGGCCAAAGTGCCGGAGGCGGCGGCCCGCCTCGATGCCGCCTTTGCCAACACCATGGCGAAGATGCAGGTGATGAAGGACCGTGCCGACAGCGGCAAGGAAGCCTACGACCAGATGATCGGCCCCAACAATCCGGAGGGGAACAAGATCATCGACGACGTGGTGACGGCGCTGGTCGACCAGACCAAGGCCATCGAGGGCGTGGTTTCCGGCCTCGGTCTGAAGATCGAGGTGGAAGGTTCCGACTCGCTCGACAATCCGTCCGCGGTCGGCGGCAACTGAGACCGCGCAGGCGGCGCATGAGCGGTACATGTTCGGGCGGGGGCCGGCTGCGGCCTCCGCCCGGCTGCCTTTGAAGGGGCCTGCGCAAGGCGTGCAGGTGCAATCGGATGCTCACACGGCGTGGTTTTTCACAGGCGTTCGGCGCGGTGGCGATCGGCGCGGCGGCGGGCGGCCTCGGCGCGGCGCTGATGCCCGCCGGCCGCGCCTGGTCGGCGACGCAACTGCCGCCGCGTGCTGTCGCCGGCGGCGGGCGCGAGGTGGCCGTCACGCTGCAGGCCGCCCCCTTTCGCGGCACGCTGCCGGCATTTTCCGGCACCGCGGCCGATCTCTGGTCGTTCGATGCGGCGCAGCCGTTTCCGCCGGTCATCCGGGTGCGGATCGGCGACACGCTGGCGGTGACGGTGCGCAACCGCATTCCCGCCGGGCAGGAGGAAATGACCGTTCACTGGCACGGCATCCGTCTGCCGAACGATCAGGACGGCGTTCCCTATCTGACGCAGGCGCCGATCCCGCCGGACGGCGAGGGGCATTATCGCTTCACGCCGCCGGATACCGGAACCTACTGGTTCCACACCCACTGCAACACGGTGGAATCCATCGGTCGCGGCCTGATCGGCATTCTCGTGGTGGAGGGCGACGAAACCCGGCCCTATGACGGCGATCATGTGCTGGCGCTCAAGGACTGGCGCATCGGGCCGGATGGCTTTCTGCCGTTCATGACCGATGCCGGTGCCGCGCGCGGCGGCACTTTCGGCACCGTGCGTGCGGTCAACGGCGTGACCCGGCCGGTCATTCCGGTGGCGGCCGGCGGCGATGTGCGCCTGCGCCTTGCCAATGTCGATGCCACGCGGGTGCCCGACATCGGCATCGTGGGGGCGGAAGCCGCCATCATCGCCATCGACGGGGCCGGCATTCCGCCGGTGCCGCTGACGCACTGGCGCATGGGGCCGGGCATGCGGCTCGATCTGGTGGTGCGGGCGCCGAAGCCGGGGGCACAGGCCCGGCTGGTCGATTATTTCGCCCCCGAGCCGGTGGAACTCGCCGTGCTTGCCGGCCACGGCGAAATGCTGGAGCGCGGTCCGTTCGACCCCGCGCCGCTGACGAAGCCGGTCATCCCGGAGCCGGATCTGGCCGGCGCGGTGTTCATGCCGGTCGCCATTTCGGCGACCGCATCCGGGCGGGCGGCGGCCGAGATCGCCGGGGCTGCGGAAGCCGGCGGGCCGGTCTCGCCCCTGTGTCTGTCCCAGCGCACGTTCTGGGCCATCGACCGCCAGCCCTGGCCGAACCGCGGTCATCAGGTGCTGCCGCCGCCGCTGGCGCAGCTCGACCGCGGGCGCACCTATCTGTTCGAACTGCGCAACGGCACGCCGCATGTGCATCCGATGCACATTCACGGCCACACCTTCCGCGTCGTCAGCTCCAGCACCGGTGCGGTGCTGCCGCACTTTGCCGACACCGTGCTGGTGGCGCCCAAGGAGCGGCTGCAGGTTGCCTTCGTGGCCGACAATCCGGGAAAATGGATGTTCCACTGTCACATCATCGAGCATCAGGAAACCGGCATGATGGGCTACATGACGGTTGCGTGAGGTGATGATGGCAGAGAGCCGGGCCCTTCTTTCCCTTCTTGCCGGGCCGCTGGCGCTGGCGGCCGCGCTGGTGCTGCTGCCGCTGCGGCCGGCCGTGGCGGACGATCTTTCGTTTGCCCTCGGACATGCGGTGTTCGAACGCTTCTGGGTGGCCGGCGGCGCCTCCACGCAGTCGGCCGACGGGCTCGGCCCGCTTTATAACGCCCGCTCCTGCGCCGGCTGCCATGCCGGGGCCGGGCCCTCGCGGGTGACGCGCGCGGCCGACGGCACGCTTTCCGGCCCGGGGCTGCTGGTGCGGCTTGGCACCGATACGGGCGATATCGACCCGGTCTATGGCCGCCAGATCCAGCCGCGCGCCGTGCCCGGAGTGCCGGCGGAGGCCGCGGTGGTGCTGTCTGAGGAACCGGTGCGGCCGGGCGAGCCGGGGCCGCGCGTGGGTCTGCGGCTTGAGGGGCTGGCCTATGGCGCCCTTGCCCCGCAGACCGGGGCGGGCGTGCGCATCGGGCCGGAACTGGCCGGCCGCGCCGCGCTGGGGCGCATCGACGAGGCCGCCATTCTCGCTCTTGCCGACCCCGACGATGCCGATGGCGACGGCATCTCCGGCCGGCCGAACCGCATCGTGATGCCCGATGGCAGCCGGCAGACCGGCCGCTATGGCTGGCGGGCGGCGCACCCGACGCTGGCCGATCAGGTGGCAAGTGCCTTTGCCGACGACATGGGCCTGTCCTCGCGTCTCCGGCCGCGGCCGTGGGGCGACTGCACGCCGGCGCAGACCGCCTGCCGCGCCGCGCGCCACGGCGACCGCGATGCCATAAGCGAGACCGAGGTTTCCGACGAAATGTTCGCGCTGGTGCTCGCCTATCTCGACGGTCTCGACAGTCCGTCGCATGAGGCAAAGCCGCGGCGGGCGGCGGCCGCCGGCCGGGCGGAACCGGCGCCGGCACCCGGGCCGGCGGGCGATGGCCGTGCCGGTGCGGCGCGCGGGCCGGCCCTGTTTGCGGCAACCGGCTGCGCGGCCTGCCACGTTCCTGCCCTGCCGGCGCGTGACGGCGGGATGGTCAACGCCTTCTCCGACCTGCTATTGCATGACATGGGGGCGGGGCTGGCCGACCCGGCTGTGCAGGGCGAGGCAACGGCGCGGGAGTGGCGCACGGCGCCGCTGATCGGGCTTGCGTCGGGGAAGCCGGGCACGCGCCGTTATCTGCACGATGGCCGGGCGGACAGCCTGCAGACAGCCATCGGCTGGCACGATGGCGAGGCGGCTGCCGCGCGCAGGGCGTTCGGCGCGCTCTCGCCCGGCGACCGGGCGGCGCTGCTGGCCTATCTCGGAGAGCTTTGATGCGCGTTGCGAGCCTGACGAAAATCCCGGTCCCCGGTGCAGTTCCGCTGCTCGGTGCTCTCGGCCTTCTGGCGAGCCTGTCTGCCGCCGGCGCGCAGCAGGCGGCCGCCCCGGCAGCGGCGCCCGCGGCCGCAGCGTCCCCGGCCGCAACGGCCGCCGCCCCGCCGGCCGACCCGGCCATGATCGCCCATCAGCGCACCCTCGTCGCGCTGGCGGTGGAACGCTACATCCGCCCCGCCTACGCCAGCGTGGCCGATGCGGCCAACAGCCTGCGCACGGCGACCGTGCGCTATTGCGCCCAGCCGAGCCCGGTCAACACCGATGCGCTGCGCGGCGCCTTTGGCGACATGCTGTCGGCGTGGGGACGGGTGGATTTCCTGCGCTTCGGCCCGGCAACCGTCGACCACCGGCTGGAGCGGGTGTCGTTCTGGCCGGACCCGCGCAATTTCGTTGAAAAGCAGCTGCGCCAGCTTCTGAACGGCGACCAGCTCGCCGGCATCGACCTGCCCCGCCTCAAAGGGCAGAGCGCGGCGGTGCAGGGGCTGCCGGCCTTCGAGCGGCTGTTGCTGACCGCGCCGAAGGAGGGCGGCGTGGTGCCGGACGTGAAGGCGCCGGACTTCGCCAACCGCTGTCAGCTGGCCACGCTGATCGCCACCAACGTGACCGACATCTCGGCCGCGCTGCGCGACGACTGGGCGCGCCCCGACGGCTATGCCCGCCTGCTGCTGAAGCCCGGCCCGGACAACCCGGTCTACCGCTCGGAGGCGCAGGCCGCCGACGAGATTCTGAAGGCGCTGATCACCGGCATCGAACAGGTGCGCGATCTCGCCCTCGGTCCGGCGCTGGGCACCTCGCCGGACACGGCAAAGCCGATGCGCTTTCCCTTCGTGCGCAGCGGCAACACGCTGGTGCTGGTGCGCGCCAACATCGCCGGCCTCGCCCAGCTGATCGAGGCCAGCGGCATTGCCGACGGGCTGCCGCCGGCGCAGTCGTGGCTGCGCGCCTCGCTGCTGTTCGAACTCGGCAACATCAACCGCGTGCTGGGCACGATTTCCGATCCGCCGGCCACCATGGCGGGCGATGCCCGGGATCGCGCCAAAATCACTTATGCCCGCATCTCGCTGGCCAGCGTGCGCGACACGCTGGTCGGGCCGCTGGCTTCTGCGGTGGGCCTCAATGTCGGCTTCAACGCGCTCGACGGCGACTGAGCGGCACGCAGGGAGAGGGCGCGGCGACAGAGGACGGCTTTTCTCGCCGCACACCCGTCTGCCGGCTGGTCTGGAGCGGTCTTTCGTGGTTCCCTGAAGGGCGGATGCCGCGGTGCCCTGACTGCGGCATTCCATTTGAGTACCGGACTACATTTCAGACACGACTTTATTCTGGCGGAGACCACCGACAGTCCGCCGCAACGCAATTGGAAAGCGCCATGCAGCCGGCAAGCCAACAAGCGATTCCCAAGATTATTCACACCTGCTGGTTCGGCGGCGGGAAGAAGTCTCCCAAAATGATCGCTTTTGAGGAGCAGAGGAAAAAGGTGCTCTCCGATTATGAGCACCTCGAATCTACGGAGAATAATTTCGATCTGTCTCGATTTCCGTTCATCGAGAAGTGCTACAAGGAAAAGAAATATGCCCACGTATCCGATATGGTTCGGGTCATCAGGCTTTTCGAGACCGGCGGGATTTATCTGGATACGGACGTTCAGGTCCTGAAGTCGTTTACGCCGCTGCTGGGCGACCAGATGTTCATGGGCTACATGTGGGCCTGCAATCTGGGCACTGCGGTCATCGGCGCTCGCCCGGGCCATCCGATCATCGGGGCGATCAGGGCGCACTACACCGACCGTCCGGATGTCATTTCCACAGATGTGCCCAATAACGATCTTTTCACACGTTATTTCATCGACAATGTCGAAGGCTTCAGGCTGAACGGTCAGCCATGGCGCGGGAAGGACGTGGCGATTTACAGTAATACGACCTTTGAGCATCCGTCATTTTTGAATCATGAAAATTATACAATCCATTATTTCAGTGCTAGCTGGAAAAATGAGAGCCGGAAGAAGCGGATTGTGAAAGATATTATTACCACTCCGCCGCTTGGTCTCTATCTCTATCGGAAGTATATCTGCAAGAAATCAATCGGTCTGTCGCCGTTCGTCGGAGAATACCGGAAGGCGACGGGAAACTGAGACTGCCGGCGGGCCGGTTGCGGCCTGCCGAAGGCGGCTCCGGCCTTTGCGACGCGGCGTGGCCGCGGCGGCCGGGCGGGGGCCTGTTGAGCGTGCCGGGGTCGCCTGTTGTGGCGGCGCTCCGGCTGAGTGGAGAGGCCCCGATGGGCATTGATCGCCGGTCCTTTCTCGCCCTTGCGGGAAGCCTGCCGCTGCTGGCGGCGACGCCCTTTGCCGGGGCAGAGCGCCTTGGCGCGGTGGCGCGGTCGGCCGATGGCGAGCCGCTTTATGCCACCTGCTGCCAGTTGCCGGACGGCGGCTTCGCCGTAGCGCTCATCGATGCCGCGGGCCGCGTGCACGGGCAGGCGGCGCTGACGGGGCGGGGCCATTCGCTGGCCGTCGATCCGGGCGGGGCGTTCGTGGTGGCCTTTGCCCGCCGCCCCGGCACCTTTGCGCTGGCCATCGATGCGGCAAGCGGCACGGCGCGCCACGCCTTCACCACCCCGGCGGACCGCCATTTCGAGGGCCACGGCGTGTTCTCGCCGGATGGCCGGCTGCTCTATGCCTCCGAGAACGCCTATGAGGAGGGCACGGCGGTCGTCGGCGTCTACGATGCCCGGGCCGGCTTTGCCCGTGTCGACGAACTGCCCGGCCACGGTCTGGGCTCGCACGAGATTCTGCTGTCGGGCGACGGCCGCACGCTGATCGTGGCCAACGGCGGCATTCTCACCCACCCCGACTATCCCCGCGCCAATCTCGATCTTGCCGGCATGGAGCCGTCGGTGTCGTGGATCGACCGGCAGAGCGGCGACCTGCTGGCCCGCAGCGACCCGCCGAAGGCGCTGAACCAGCTCTCGCTGCGCCACATGTCCACGGACGGCAGCGGCCGCGCGTGGATCGGCTGCCAGTGGATGGGCGACAAGCGCGAGGCCGTGCCGCTGATCGTCACCCACAAGGCCGGCGAGGACCTTGCGTTCATCGAGGTGCCGGAAGAGGTGCGGGTGGGACTCGGGCAATATATCGGTTCTGTCACCTGCAACGCGGCCGGCACGCGCATGGCGATTGCCAGCCCGGTCGGCGGCACGGTGATCGTGTTCGATGTCGCCAGCCGGCAGATCGTCGGCCGGCGCGCGCTGGCCGATGGCTGCGGCGCCGCGCAGGTGCCCGAATCGGGCTTCCTGCTGACGAGCGGCAAGGGCGACGTGATCCTTGAGCGCGACGGGCGCACGGTGGAGGCCAGCGTCAGCGACATCTCATGGGATAACCACATCCGACGGCTCTGACAGGGCGGCTTCCGGCCGCTGCCGTCCGCGGCTAAGGTCGCTGCCCGCCCCTCAGGGGCGGTTGCCGTCCCCCAAACGGAGCCGATGCCGTGACCGAACCCCTGCCGCTCTCTCTGGCCGATATCGAAGCCGCCCGCGCCCGCCTTGCCGGCGTCGCCACCCGCACGCCGCTGCTGCCGGCCACCGACCTCGGCGCAAGCCTCGGGGCGCGGGTGTTCGTCAAGGCGGAGTGCCTGCAGCGCACCGGCTCCTTCAAGTTCCGCGGCGCCTATAACCGCGTTTCCATGATTGCCGATGCCGACCGGGTGCGCGGTGTCGTGGCGTGTTCGTCCGGCAACCATGCGCAGGGCGTGGCGGCCGCGGCGGCGCTCTATGGCGTGCCGGCCACCATCGTGATGCCGCGCGATGCCCCGGCCACCAAGATCGCCCGTACCCGCCGTCTCGGGGCGGACTTGGTGCTCTACGACCGTGAGACCGACGACCGCGAGGCCATCGCCAACGCCATCGCCGCCCGCAACGGGGCGACCTTCATCCACCCTTATGACGATCCGGGCGTGATGGCCGGGCAGGGCACGGTGGGGCTTGAGGTGATCGACGATCTCGCCGCCCTCGGCCTCGTGCCGGATATCGTGCTGGTGCCGGCCTCCGGCGGCGGCCTGACGGCGGGCGTTTCGGTGGCCATCCACAGTGCCGCGCCGCAGGCGGCGATTGCCACCTGCGAGCCGGCCGGCTTCGACGACCACGCCCGTTCGCTTGCCGCCGGCACGCGGCAGAAGAACCCGGCGGTGACGGGCTCGGTCTGCGATGCGCTGATGGCGCAGACGCCGGGCCGCATCACCTTTGCCGTCAACAGCCGCCACCTGTCCGGCGGCCATGCCCTCGGCGATGACGAGGCGCTGGCCGCCGTGGCCTATGCGGCGCGCGAACTGAAGATCGTGGTGGAACCGGGCGGGGCCGTGGGCCTTGCCGCGCTGCTGTGCGGCCGGGTGGATGCCGCCGGCAAGACCGTGGTGATCGTCGCCTCCGGCGGCAACATCGACGATCATGTGCTGGCGCAGGCCCTGCAGGACTGAAACGGGCCGGATCGGCGGGCGCAGCCGGGCGGGCTTCTCCCGCCGCCCGGCCGCCCCTCAGCCCCTCAGCCCCACAGCTCCGGCTGCGGCGGATGCACGAGCGACCCCTCGTAGAGGAGACCCGGCGCGCGGTCGCGGGCCAGCAGAAGCGGCCCGTCGAGATCGACGAAGGCGGCCTGCCCGGCCAGCAGCAGGGCAGGCGCCATGGCCAGCGAGGTGCCCACCATGCACCCGGCCATGATGGCAAGGCCGCAGCGCCGCGCCTCGGCGGCGATCGCCAGGGCCTCGCTCAGGCCGCCGGCCTTGTCGAGCTTGATGTTGACGGCATCGTAGCGGTCGGCAAGGGCGGCGACGTCGCCGGCCACATGCAGGCTTTCGTCGGCGCACACCGCCACCGGCCGGCTGCCGCGCAGGGCGTTGTCGCGGCCGGCGGGCAGCGGCTGTTCCACCAGCGCAACGCCGGCGGCCCGGCAGGCGGCGAAGTTTTCCGCCAGCCCGCTTTCGTCCCAGCCCTCGTTGGCATCGGCAATGAGGGTGGCGTGCGGCGCGCCGGCACGCACGGCGGCGATGCGGGCGGGGTCGCCGGCTGCGCCGAGCTTGATTTTCAGCACCGGGCGGCCGGAAGCCGCGGCAGCCGCCCGGCCCATCGCCTCCGGCGTATCGAGCGACAGGGTGTAGGCGGTTACCACCGGCGCGGGCTCGGCAAGGCCGAGCAGGCGGGCGGCGGAAAGGCCGCGCGTCTTGGCCTCCAGATCGATCAGCGCACAATCGAGGGCGTTGCGGGCGGCCCCGGCCGGCAGGGCGGCGGCAAGGCCGGCGCGGTCGAGGCCGGCGGCCACCAGCGGCGCGGTTGCGGCAAGGGCGGCGGCCACCCCCTCCACGCTCTCGCCGTAGCGGGCATAGGGCACGCACTCGCCGCGGCCGGTGATCCCGCCCGATTCGATTTCGGCAACCACCACAACGGCTTCCGTCTTGGCCCCGCGCGAGATGGCGAAGCGGCCGGCAATCGGGAAACGTTCGGTGGCCACGCGAAGACGGCGGCCGGCAGGGGAAAAGTCTGAGGTCATGAGGGCGGACTCCGCTGTGCCGGACGGGTGGGGCCGATTTCCCGCCGGTGTGGCCCGCGGCGCCTCGACGCCGGCGCTCCGACACAGTAATAGGAATTCAGGCCGCCGCGGCAAGAGCGCGGGCGGCGGGTGCGCGAAAGGGCCGGGCGGGAGAGGCTGGCGGATATGAGCATTGCCGTCGACCGGCAACCGGAACTCGATCTTCAGCAGGATGCCGCCGGCGGGCCGGCCCGTGTCGTTGTGCATGTGCTGGGCGACTGGCTGGTGGCCAGCGGCCACACCGGCGAACGCGCTGTGGACGACATTGCCGTTCCGGCCGGTGCCGCCGTCACGCTCGACTGCAACGCCATCGGCGCGCTCGACACCTCCGGCGCCTGGCTGCTGCACCGCCTGATGACGCGGCTGGCCGATGCCGGCCATGCGGTGGCCCTCGCCGGTCTGTCGAAGCCGCGTCGGGATCTGCTGCGCGAGGTGGGGCACTGCAAGCCCGAGCCGTTCGCCGCCCCGGGCCACGGCATCACCCTGACCGGCATGCTGGAGACGGTCGGCCGCATCACCATGGGCGTGCTGGCCGATGCGGCCGCGGTGACCAACGTGCTCGGCGCCTTCGTGCTGTCGCTGGCGGGCCTGCTTATCGGCCGCACGCGGCTGCGCGTTGCCTCCGTCGTTTCCAATCTCGACCGTGTCGGCCTCGGCGCGGTGCCGATCATGGTGCTGATGTCGTTTCTCATCGGCGGCATCATCGCCCAGCAGGGCGCCTATTATCTGCGCACCTATGGCGCGGATCTTTATGTCGTCGATCTCGTCGGCGTGCTGGTGCTGCGCGAGCTGGGGGTTCTGCTCACCTCCATCATGGTTGCCGGCCGTTCCGGCAGCGCCTTCACCGCCGAAATCGGCTCGATGAAGATGCGCGAGGAGATCGACGCCATGAAGGTGATCGGCGTCGATCCCATCGACGCGCTGATCGTGCCGCGCCTGCTGGCGCTGATGATCGCGGTTCCGGTCCTGACCTTCATTTCCGATATGGCGGCACTGGCCGGTGCGGGCGCGCTGATGTGGGCCTACATGGGCATTCCGCCCGATGCCTTCATCGTGCAGCTGCAGGTCGCCGTCGATATTCCCACACTGATGATCGGCCTCTACAAGGCGCCGATCATGGCGCTCATCATCGGTCTCATCGCCTGCGTGGAGGGCATGAAGGTGGGCGGCAGCGCGGAATCGCTCGGCCGCCAGACCACGTCGTCGGTGGTGAAGGCGATCTTCATGGTCATCTTCGTCGATGGCATCTATGCCGTGTTCTTCGCCGGGCTCGGGATGTGAGCCGATGGCGGGCGCATGCAGACCAGAGGCGGGGAGAGAGGCGGGGGCACCGGGCAGGCCATGACAGACGCAGCCGCCACCCCCGCGCAGGACACCGCACCGCCGGAGTTCGAATCCGTGCCCGAGGGCCGCGAGGTCATCATCCGGGCGCGCGGCATCAAGGTTTCGTTCGGCCGGCAGACCGTGCTCGACGGGCTCGATCTCGATGTCTATCGCGGCGAGGTGCTGGGCTTCGTGGGCGGCTCGGGCACCGGCAAGTCGGTGCTGATGCGCACCATCCTGCGCCTTGCCCGCAAGCAGGCCGGGGCCATTGAGGTGTTCGGGCGCGATCTCGATACGCTCGCCGATGCCGAACGTCAGGCCATCGAGCAGCGCTGGGGCGTGCTGTTTCAGATGGGTGCGCTGTTCTCGTCGCTGACGGTGAAGCAGAACATCCAGATGCCGATGCGCGAGCACCTCGATCTCAGCCCGCGGCTGATGGACGAACTCGCCTGTCTGAAACTCGATCTGGTGGGGCTGCCGGCCAATGCAGCCGACAAGTTTCCCTCCGAGCTGTCCGGCGGCATGGTGAAGCGGGCGGCGCTGGCCCGTGCACTGGCGCTGGACCCGGAAATTCTGTTCCTCGACGAGCCGACCTCGGGGCTCGACCCCATCGGCGCGGCCGATTTCGACGATCTCATCGCCAGCCTGCGGGAGACGCTGGGGCTGACGGTCTATATGGTGACGCACGACCTCGACAGCCTTTATTCCATCTGCGACCGCATCGCCGTTCTGGGCGAAAAGCGGGTGCTGGTGGAGGGAACGCTGGACGATATGCTGGCGTTCGACCACCCGTGGGTGAAAGCCTATTTCCGCGGCGTGCGCGGCTCGCGCCTGTTTGCCTCGGGCGCCGCCCGGCGGCGCTGAGGCAACGGCACAACGGACGTGCCGGCCGGGCCGCAGCGGATGCGGCCGGGCCGGCGGTGTTTTTTTCAGACGCGGACGACCGGCCGGGCCGCAGGCCCGGTCTGCCCCCGCAGCAAAACGGGCCCCTGGCCCGGTGTTTCGAGAGGCGCCGATGGAGACCCGTGCCCACTATGTAACGGTCGGTACCTTCGTGCTGCTGGTGCTGTTTTGCGCCATGGGCTTCGTTTACTGGCTTTACAAGGCGCAGGACACGTCCGGCAACGTGCCGGTGGATGTCGTCTTCAAGGGATCGGTCGCCGGCCTCAGCGTCGGCGCGCCGGTGTTCTTCAACGGCCTCAGGATCGGCACGGTCGCGGCCATTTCGTTTTCCGATCAGGCCGAGCCGGTGGTGGTGGTGCGCGCCATGGTCAGCCCGACCGCGCCGCTGCGGCAGGACGTGCACGCGGAACTGGGCTTCCAGGGCATCACCGGCATTGCCAACCTGTCGTTCACCGGCGGCTCGCCGGGCTCGCCGTCGCTGTTCGACGAGAAGGGCGTGCCCACCATCGAGGCCAACCGTTCGGCACTGGAAGACCTGATCAGCAATGCCCGCCAGACGCTGCGCAAGGCCGACGACACCATGGCCACGGTCTCTCAGCTGGTGCGCGACAATGCCTCTTCGGTCACGCGCACCATCCAGAACGTGGAGCGGTTCTCCTCGGCGCTGGCGGCCAACTCCGACGGCATCCGCGATTTCATGGCGCAGGCGACCCGCGTCGCCAATGTGCTGCAGGGGGTGGCCGACGACCTCGGCGCCATTCTGGCGCAGGGCAACAAGCTGATCGCGCAGGTGACGCCGCAGGACGTGAAGGTGATCGTCGGCAACGTGCGCAAGTTCTCCGACAGCCTCGGCCAGTCGGGCACGCAGATTCAGGCGGTGATCGATCAGGTCCGCGCCACGGCGAACGATCTGCAGGCCTTCACCGACAACCTCAATACCACGCTCACCGACGTGCACGGCATCGTGAAGGCGGTGCCGGCGGCCGACATCACCCGCATCGTCCAGAGCGTCGATTCCATGACGAGCCGCCTTGCCGCCCGCGGGCCGGATATCGAGGCCATGATTACCGATGCGCGGGCCACCGTGGCCTCGGCCCGCTCCTTCACCCGTTCGCTCGACGGCAAGGGGCCGGAGGTGGATTCCATCCTCGCCGACACCCGCCAGACCATGGCCAATCTCAATGCCGCCTCGCAGAAGCTCTCGCCGCTGCTCGGCAATCTCGACGGCATGCTGAAGGGCGGCGACGGCAAGGGGCTGGTTCAGGAGGCCACCGCCACGCTGCGTTCGGTGCGGCGGGCGGCCGACACCATCAACGGCCAGCTTCCGGCCATTATGAGCTCGATCGGCCGGTTCAGCGCCACCGGGCTGCCGGACCTGACGGCGGCCATCGGGCAGTTGCGGCAGACGCTTTCCACCATCCAGACGGCGGTGCAGGGGCTGGAGCGCAATCCCAACCGCATCATCTTCGGCGGCTCCAGCCAGCCGGTTTTCCAGCCCAACCGGCACTGAGGAGCGAGCGCGATGGCAAGGCGGCACGGGCCGGCAGGCAGCAACGGCAACAGGGGCGACAGCATGGGGCAGGGCAGTTTCAGTGCGGCGGGCTTTGCCCGGTCCGGGCGCACCGTCGCCGTTCTGCTGGCGGCGGCGGGCGCGCTCGGCGCCTGTGCGGTGCCGCCGCCGCGCGCCCTTTTCGATCTGCAGTCGCTGCCGGTCGCCGCCGCTCCGGCGCCGGTCGCCACGGCACCCGGCACCCCGGCGGTGCGGCGGGCGGCGGCAAGCCCGGTGCAGGTGCTGGTGCCCGAGCCGCGTGCGCTGGCCGCGCTCAACACCGATTCCATCGCGGCGAAATCGGCGCCCGGCGAGATTTCCTATTTCCCCCGCGTGCTGTGGGCCGACCAGCTGCCCAAAGTGGTGCAGGCGCGTATCGTCGACAGTCTGGAAAACTCCGGCCGCATCCACGCCGTCGGCGTGCCGGGGCAGGGGCTGGCCATCACCGATCAGGTGCTGGTGGATATCCGCGCCTTCCAGTTCGAAGCCTACCGCGGCCGGCGCGGCGTGGTGGAGCTGGCGGTGCAGGTGATGGACGACCGCAACGGCCGGGTCGTGGGGGCCCGCGTGTTCCGCGCGGTTGCGCCGGCAAAGGGCGAGGGGCCCTCGGCGGCCGTTGCTGCCATGGATGCCGCCCTGCAGCAGGTGCTGCAGGAGATGGTGCCGTGGATCGGTTCTCTGGTCTGACAGTCGGGTCGTGAGGGCCGCCGCGGACACGGTTGCGGGCGGTGGCCGCGGTGCTATCGTCGCCCGCGCCTGACGTTTTTTTTCCGGCGCGCTGCGCCGGCCACTGGCTGCCCCGGGCTGCAAGGCTGCGCCGCGGGGCCGGAGCCCTGCCCGATGACTGACGATTCTGCCCGCGATTTCGCCTTTCTCACCGCTCTGGCGGCCGATGCCGCGGCGGCGGCGCTGCCGCACTTCCGCGTCGGCATTGCCGCCGACAACAAGGCCGGGCCCGGCGCCTACGATCCGGTGACCGAAGGCGACCGTGCCACCGAGGCGGCCATCCGGGCGCGCATCGAGGCGGCGTTCCCCGACGATGCCATTATCGGCGAGGAGTTCGGCACCGCGCGGGCCGGGGCGCGCCACACCTGGATCGTCGACCCCATCGACGGCACGCGCGCCTTTCTGGCCGGCCTGCCGCTGTGGGGCACGCTGGTGGGGCTGGTGGAAGACGACCGCGCCGTGCTGGGTATGATGTCGCAGCCCTTTACCGGCGAGATGTTTCTCGGCGACGGCGGACGGGCCGAATGGCGCCGTGGCGGGGCGGTGCTGCCGCTGGCCGCGCGCAGCGGGCGCAGGCTGGGCGAGGCGCTGATGATGTCCACCTCGCCGCATCTTTTTGCCGGGGCGGATGCGGCGGTCTTCGCGCGCATGGTCGGCGCGGTGCGCGACATACGCTATGGCGGCGACTGCTACGCCTATTGCATGCTGGCGGCCGGGCAGGTCGATCTGGTGGTGGAGTGCGGTCTCAAGACCTACGACATCGCGGCGCTGGTGCCGATCATCGAGGGTGCCGGCGGCGTGGTGACGACATGGGACGGGCGGCCGGCGAAGGATGGCGGGCGCATCGTGGCGGCGGGCAGCGCGGCGCTTCATGCCGAGGCGCTGGCGCTGCTGAACGCCTGAGCGGGCCGGGTTGCAGACGGGGGAAACGGCCATGGATATCACGATGCGGCGGGCCGGATGGCGGCTCGGGGCGCTCGTGCTGGCGGCGGCGGTGGCCGGCTTGCCGGCGCGGGGGCTGGCGGCGGATATCTGCGACAGCGACAGCGCCGATCAGGCCACGCTGAACCAGTGTGCCGAGCGCGACCGGGCGGCGGCCGACCGGGCGCTGAATCAGGTGTACCAGCAGGTCGTGCAGCGGCTGTCCGGGCCGGACCTGCAGGACCGCCGGAAGGCGCTGGTGGCCGCCCAGCGGGCGTGGGTCGCCTTCCGCGATGCGCAGTGCCGGTTCGACACCGTCGCGGTTGACGGCGGCAGCGCCTCCGGCATGGTCTCCGCGGGCTGCCTGACCGGCCTGACGCAGGCCCGCACGGCGCGGCTGAAAACCTACCTCGCCTGCCAGGAAGGCGACATGAGCTGCCCGGTGCCGCCGGCGCCCTGAAAGCAGGCTGCCGCGGCCGGTCAGCCCCGGCCGCGCCGGGCTGCGAAGGGGCGGACCTGCGCCGACAGCCAGTTGGCGATTTCGGTGCGCCGCGCAGCCCGCTCCAGAACCACCGCTCCCAGACCCCAGCGCCATGCGATATCGCGGCGCGGGCTGTCGCCGCCGAGCGCCGTCATGTCGGCCACCAGTGCATCCACCGCCGCGTCGTCGCGGGCAAAACCTTCTGCGATCAGGATCGGCCGGTAGCGCGCCAGCATGGCGGCGAGGTCGGAGAAGTCATATTCGGGGTGGTATTGCACGCCCCAGAACAGGCCGTTGCCGAAGCGGATTTCCGCCGCCTGCACCGCCGAGACCGCGTTGCCGGCGGTCACCACCATGCCCGGCGGGCGGGTCTCCACCTCGTCGAGGTGAATGGCGGGCACGTCGAAGGCGGCGGGCCGGCCGGCATGGAGCGGATGGGCGCGCCCTTCCGCCGTCAGCCAGACATTGCGGGCAAGCGCCACCTCCCGCCCGCGCGGGTTGGGGCGCACGCTGCCGCCGGCGGCAACGGTGGCCACCTGCAGGCCCCAGCAGGAGCCGAAGAACGGCACGCCTGCCGCGAACACGGCCCGCGCCAGCGCGATCTGCGCGGTGATCGGCGGGGTGAGATCGTAGACATTCAGCGCCGAGCCGGTGATGGCGATGCCGTCATAATCGGCGAGCGCAGCCGGCGCTTCGGCCGCGCCGGGATCGGCCGGGGTGACGATATCGACCGCGGCGCCCGGTGCCAGCGCGCGCAGCACGGCGGCATAGCCGGCGGCCGGCGTGGTGCCGGTCATGGCCGCCACGCGCGCCGCCTGCGCGGCAACATTGCCTTCGACGACGAGCAGATGCAGAGCGGCCATGCTTCCTCCGACGCAGGGCCGGCGGTGACAGCCACAGTCACGGCTGCCGGTACCCATGGCGCAATAAATGCCGCGTTGGCGCCGGCCGGGCAAGACCGGCGCCGGCAAGAGCGGTGCGGCAAGACCGGTGCGGCAAGACTTGCGAGGCAAGACTGGTGGGGTTGGGGCGACAGAGCACGACCGCTGCGGCAAGACCGGTGCGGCAAGACCGGCGCGGCAAGACTGGAGCAGCAAGGCCGGCGTGACAGGATCGGTCAGGCGCCACCGGCGACGCAAGAATTCTGAGACAGATCGGGGCGGTAAGACCGGGGCGGCAAGACTTGCGAGGCAAGACCGGTTTACAAGACCGGCCTGCCGGCCCGGCTGGGGCGACAGGGCACGACCGCTGCGGCACAATCGGCGTGACAGCACCAGCGCGACAGAATCCGCTGCAGGACCGGCGCGGCCGGACCGGCAGCGAGTTGAGGGGGCGAGGCGGGGCGGGGCTCATCCACGGTGCGACGGAAATTCCGGCCCGCTAGCCGTTGAACACGGCGGCGGAGGCCGGGGGGCGCGCCGGAGCGGCGGACAACGGCAGCCAGCCAGCGCCGGCGGGGTGCGATTCCCCGCCGTCCGCCGTCCGCCGTCCGCCCGCCGAGCCGGGTGTCCCCAATGTTGTCCCGAAAGCCGGTTGCCGGCACCGGGGCCCCGGTGCCGCGCGGGCGCCCGGTGCCGGAGCGGCGCGGACCTGACCGGCGGGGCACGGCCGGCGCCGGCGCCTGGCCGGCACAGCCGCGTTGCCGCATCCGCCGCGCCGCGGATGGCAGGCAAAACAAAGGCCCCGCGCCGGGGATACCGGCGGCGGGGCCCTGTTTTTCGGGCACGTCCGAGTGGAGGCGAGGCGGATGTGAGTGGGTCGCTATGGACCCGAAGTTCCGGCGCAATCGCCTTGATTGCTGTGCCCTTGATCAGATTTTAAATCTGCTAAATCTTCGTTCTCTCAGGTTCAATCAAACCGGGACAGTGTAAATCCCAAGTGACCTCCCGCATAGAGAAGTTGAGAGCCTTGCAAATGCCCTTGATCTGGTTGTGCGCCTGTGCAGACCACCTTGCAGAAGGTGTCAGAGGCGCTTATTCGTCTGAGCCGGCGGCGTCATTTTCTTAACCTCCGTGCTGTCTCTGCCAGACAAATGTTGCGCCTTTCCGGATTCGAATCAAGTGATTTCTTCAGCCGTCGAAACAGGCCGCCGGCCACGGTCCGGCCCGGCGCGGGAAGCCGCGGAGGCGGGCACAAAAAAAGGAGCGCCCCGGAGGGCGCTCCCTGAAACGAACCCGTTTCGCCGGCTGGCAGGCTGCGGCGGGCGTGTAGTCCCGCCCGCAGCCCGCGACCTGCGATCAGGACGAGTAGTACATGTCGTACTCGACCGGATGCGGGGTCAGCTCGT
>NZ_DAISHT010000009.1:0-35973 GCF_036822375.1 Pseudoxanthobacter sp.
ATGCGCGGGCTGGAGGCGAGCGGCTTGCCGGCCTCAAGGCCGAAGCCGTTGACGACGTTGAGAACGCCCGGCGGCAGCAGGTGGCCGATGAGTTCCATCAGCACGAGGATGGAAGCGGGCGTCTGCTCGGCCGGCTTCAGCACCACGCAGTTGCCGGCGGCCAGCGCCGGGGCGAGCTTCCACACCGCCATCAGGATCGGGAAGTTCCACGGAATGATCTGGCCGACCACGCCGAGCGGTTCGTGGAAGTGATAGGCGACGGTGTCCTGATCGATCTGCGAGATCGTGCCTTCCTGCGCGCGCAGCACGCCGGCGAAATAGCGGAAGTGATCGATGGCGAGCGGCAGGTCGGCGGCCATGGTCTCGCGGATCGGCTTGCCGTTGTCCCAGGTCTCGGCGGTCGCCAGCAGCTCCAGGTTCTGCTCCATCGTGTCGGCGATGCGGTTGAGGATCAGCGCACGCTCGGTCACGCTCGAATGGCCCCACGCATCCTTGGCGGCATGGGCGGCATCGAGCGCGGCGTCGACATCGGCCGCTTCGGAGCGGGCCACTTCGCACAGCAGCTTGCCGTTGATGGGCGAATAGTTTTCGAAATAGCGCCCGCTCTTCGGCTCGGCGAACTGGCCGTTGATGAAGTTGCCGTAGCGCGGCTTGAACGGGGTCGCAGTGGTGCGGGAGACTTCAGGCTTGTTCATGGTTTCCTCCTAAGTGTCGCGCCGTTTTCCGGCGTCGGTATGGGCAGAGCATCGGTTGCTTTGCCGGTCAGGTCACCTGCCCGCCGCGATTTTGCGGGCGGAAGGTGTCGCAGGACTGAGACAGTCGGCGGTCGTCGCACGTGCTGCGCCGCAAGAGGCCCGGCGCATCCTCGTTTTGCATCGCAGCACGGCGCCGGGCCGCGCAGGCCGGGCGCACAACGGCTGCCGCACGCCGGCGCAAACCCGGTCTGCCCGGCAGTTGCATGGGATTATTCTGCGGGGCAGAAGGCCGGCAGCGGAGCCCTCCGGGCAGCTTCTCGCGCGGGCGGTCCGGAAGGCACGGGCAGGGCAGGGCGCTTCAGTGCGGCCGGGCGATGCCCAGCCGGCTGAGCTTGCGGTGCATGGTGGCCCGGCTGATGCCGAGAAGCCGGGCGGCGGCAGAAACGTTGCCCTGCGTGCGCGAAAGCGCGCGCTGCACCGCGCCGCGCTCCGCCGCCAGCAGGTCTTCGCCGGCGGCGCTGCTTCCGTTCAGCAGGTCGCCGGCAGGGAAGGGGTGGGCCAGGCGTTCGTCGGTGAGGCCATAGGCGAGGCGGGCGGCGCGGTTGGCGCCGATCACCAGATCCTCCCGGTCCACCGCCAGCAGCCCGCCGGAGCCGCGCCCGGTTTCCGGGCACAGCACGATGCGGGCGTCGCAGAACGTCTCGCGGAAATTGCGGGCCTCGATCTTCTGCGCCGCCTCCACGGCGGCGGCCGCCACCACCTTCAGCACGGGTGCCGTCAGGTCCGAGCGGCAGGTGGAAACGTCGAGGGCGGCGATGATGCGGCCGCCGGCATCGAAGATCGGCGCAACCGAGCATGACAGGCCGATGTTGCGCGTCATGAAATGCTGGTCGCGCTGGATGGTCAGCGCGCGGCCCTCGGCCAGGCAGGTGCCGACGCCGTTGGTGCCCTCGCTGGCCTCGCTCCACACCATGCCGGTCCACAGGCCGTAGCTGCGAAAATCGTCGTCGTCGCCGGGGCAGCCGCGGCGGTCGAGCGGAACGCCGTCGCGGTCGGTCAGCAGCACGCAGCAGCCGGCATCGCCCACGGTCTGGAACAGCCGGTCGAGCGTGCCCTGCGCCAGCCGCACCAGCGGCTCAAGCTGCTCGTAGGCAGCGTTGAACTCACCGCGGGTGAGGCGCTGCGGCGGGCGGGCGTGTTCGGGATCGAGGCCGTATTTCGAGATCGAACGGGACCATGAAGCAGCGACAACCGATTGTGCAGTGGCGGCCTGATTGCGCAGGGTGCTGAAGATGCGCTCGGCGTGGTGGCCGCCCGGCGTCGCAATCATTGCTTCCACCTCATGTCGCTTCCGGGCCCCTGTCGGGGCGCTTCTTATTGGCCGGCATGGTCCGGGGAATCGCAGCCTGCCGGATACGCCGTATGATGTCGATATAATCCGACGCCATTATGGCAGGAGTCAATCGTATGGCAGGGGTCAATCGCCCGCCAGCCCTTCGTCGGCGCGGTGGCGGCGATCGTGAGTGCGGTAATAGTGCCGCTTGGCTTCGTACATCCGGGCATCGGCCTGCTCCAGCGCGGCGGCCAGTTGTCCGCGCCCGGCGGTGGCTGCGCCGATGGAGAAGCGCAGCGGCGGCTGGTCCGGCTCCGGCAGCAGAGTGCCGGCCGCCGTCTCCAGCGCGGCGATCAGGGTGCTGGCGGCCGCCTCGTCCAGCCCCGGCAGCAGCACGGCGAATTCGTCGCCGCCGATGCGCGAAACCATGCCCGGCGGCAGGATGGTGGCGGTCAGCACCTGCGCCGCCCGTCGCAGCAGCGCGTCGCCGGCGGCGTGGCCAAAGCGGTCGTTGACGCCTTTCAGGTCGTTGAGGTCGATCATCAGCACCGTGACCGGCCACGGCCCCTGACGCCGGAGGCGCTCGACGGTTTCCAGATGAAAGAAGCGATTGTGCAGCCCGGTCAGCACGTCGTGATAGCTGAGGTAGGCGAGATAGGATTCAGCCTGCTTGCGGGCGGTGATGTCATTCAGCGCAACCAGCATCTCCGACCAGTCACTGGCGTCGTCGGTCAGATTGCGCACCCGGATCTGCGCCCAGATTTCCCGGCCGTCGGCGGCCACGTTGTGGCCTTCCACCTCGCCCAGCAGGTGGTCGCCGTTCCACAGCGCGGCGATGTGCGCCCGCAGCGGCGGCAGGCTTTCCGCGGAAAAGAAGCGCGGCAGCGAGCCGCGCAGCGTCGCCAGATCGGAAATGCCGAACAGCGTCAGCAGCGCCTCGTTGGCATCCAGCACCCGGATATCGGCCAGCACCTCAAGCAGAACCTGCGGGTTGTCTTCCAGATAGCGCCCCACATCGGCGATGCCGTCCTGTGTCAGCCGCACCAGCCGGTCACGCACGGCGCCGAGGTTGAGCAGCATCATCGCCACCGGCGAGTGGGCGAACAGCGCCCGCGCCCGCGCCTCGCTGCGGGCAAGGGCGGCGATGGCCTGCTGGCGGGCGGTGATGTCGCGGATGGCGAACAGCACGCGCGACCAGTCGTGTTCGGCGCCGGGCAACAGCACGCCGTCGAGGGCAATGTCCACCTGACGGCCGTCGAGGGTGCGGTTGATGCTGAAGCTGGTCAGGGTTCGGGCGCCGCTCCACAACGCTTCGAATTCGCTGATCAGGGCAGGAATGCTGGCCGCGCTGAAGATCTGCGAAAAGTGCGCGCGCAGTTCGTCGAGGTCGCGGGCGCCATAAAGAGCCAGTGCGCGCCGGTTGATGCGCACCACCGTGATTTCGGCCGAAAGCTGCAGGACGCGGGCGGGGTCGTCTTCCAGCCAGCGGCGCACGTCGGTCATGCCTTCGGCCGCCCAGCGCTCCATCCGGCGACGGACGCCGCTGTAGTCCTCCAGCCAGAGCGACACCGGCGTGAGGTCGAAGAGCGCCATGTCGAACGCTGTGTCGAGCGCCATGCCGTCCGGAAACCCGCCGGCCGCCGCACCATCCGCCGTTACACCGTCCGCGGTCACGCCGTCGGCTGCGGCGCCGGCCCCGTCCGCCCGGCCGGGCAGCGCGCCGTCAGGCCATCGCCGGCCGTCCGCCGCACAGGCGGGCGGCGTCGGATCGGGCGGGGGAGCGGACGGAGGGGCGGTCATCGCACTTTCGGCAATCGTCTGTGGCCCGGCGGGGCCGGAATGGCAGCCCGCCGCAACCCCCAGATTATCCGTTGCCGTGCCGTCCGGCCACACCCCTGACGAAGCCGGATAAATTATCATTTAATATGACTATTCAGGCCGCGCAGACTATGGCATGAGACGGCGGCGGGGGTGCGTGCCCGGCGCAACATGCGGAAGCCCGTGCGGGCGCCGCCGCGCAGGGCCGTTGCCAGAACCAGAGCAGAGACAAGACCAAAGCAGAGAAAAAGCCGGTCCGTGCCGGCGCTACCGGAAGGAAATGCCGACCATGACCGAAGCCGCCACCGCCCGATACACCGGCGTGTTTCCCGTTGCGCCCACCGTGTTCGATGACCGCGGCGCGCTCGATCTGGAAGGGCAGCGCCGCGCCATCGATTTCATGATCGATGCCGGTTCCCACGGCATCTGCATTCTGGCCAATTTTTCCGAGCAGTTCGTGCTCACCGACGATGAACGCGATCAGGTGATGGAAGCCGTGCTGGCGCACGTTGCCGGCCGGGTGCCGGTGATCGTGACGACCACCCACTTTGCCTCGTCCGTCTGCGCGGCCCGCAGCCGCCGCGCGCAGGAGCTGGGCGCGGCGATGGTCATGGTGATGCCGCCCTATCACGGTGCCACCTTCCGCGTCGCCGAGCCGGCGATCCGGGAATTCTATCAGACCGTCTCCGATGCCATCTCGATCCCGATCATGGTGCAGGATGCCCCGGTGGCCGGCACGCCGCTGCCGGCCGCCTTCCTCGCCCGGATGGCCAGCGAGATTGCGAACCTCGCCTATTTCAAGATCGAGGTGCCGCAGGCGGCCGCCAAGCTGCGCACGCTCATCGAACTGGGCGGCGCGGCCATCGAGGGGCCGTGGGACGGCGAGGAGGCCATCACCCTCATGGCCGATCTCGATGCCGGTGCCACCGGCGCCATGACCGGCGGCGGCTACCCTGACGGCATTCGCCAGATCACGGACGCCTATTTCGCCGGTCGCCGCTCCGACGCGCTCGATGCCTATCAGCGCTGGCTGCCGCTCATCAATTACGAGAACCGGCAGTGCGGGCTCAACGCCTGCAAGGAACTGATGGCGGAAGGCGGGGTCATCCGCTCCGCCACCGTGCGCCATCCGCTGCAGCCGCTTCACCCGGCCACCCGTGCCGGGCTGATCGAGATCGCCCGCCGGCTCGATCCGCTGGTGCTGCGCTGGGGCCGCTGAGCGCGCCGGCAGAAGCGGCCTTGCCGGCGCGGGCCGCGCGTCTATAGTCACGGCCCGTGATCAGCGGATGGATTGCGGATGGCCGTGCTCGCGCTCGACTGGGATTGCGGCTCGCTGCAGGCGAGCGAAACCGGCGCCATGCTCGCCGGGCTCGATTTCGTGCTGCCGGGCGGCCGCCGCTTCTCGCCTTTCGCCCGGGCGCACTGGCCGGCGGAGGAGATGGCGGCCGCCGGTTTTGCACCCCATCTCTGCCACCTCGGCGCTGAGTTCGCCTGCCTGCCGTTCGGTGTCGGCGGGCCGTTGGAACAGGTTGCGCCCGCCTGGCGGGGCCTCGGGCTTGAGCGGACCAACGATCCGCCGCACGGCCCGGCCGCCAATGCAGAGTGGAGCGGCCGGGCGGTCGGGGCCGACACGCTGTGTTTCACACTCGATTATCCGGCCGGCCATGCCGTCCGCCGGCTCACGCGCACCATCCGCGCGGTGGCGGGCGTCCCGGCGGTGGACCTGTCGCTGGTCGTCGAGGCGCGGCGGCGGGCCTCCCTCTCCGCCGGCCTGCATCCGATCATCTCGCTCGACAGGCCGTCCGGGGCGCTGACGCTCAGGGTGGCCTTCCGGCAGGGGTTCACCTATCCGGCGGCGGTGCCGGGCGGGGCGATGCTCTCGGCCATCGGCGAGACCTTTTCCGCGCTCGCCGCGGTGCCGGCCCGGGGCGGCGGTACGGTCGACCTTTCGCAGCTTCCCAAGAGCCGGCCGGCCGAGGATGTCGTGCAGCTCTGCGACGTGGCGGGGCCCGTCGAGGTTGACTTTGCCGACGAGGCCGCCGCGCTGGTGATCGACTGGGACCGCCGGTTGCTGCCTTCCTGCCAGTTGTGGATCAGCGACCGGGCGCTGACCGATGCGCCGTGGGGCGGGCGCTATCGCGGCCTCGGCATTGAGCCGATCGCCTCGGCCTTCGACTTTGCAACCGCGGTGTCGGAGGCCGCCAATCCGGTTCGCGCCTCCGGCACGGCAACTGCGCTCGCCATCGATCCCGCGCAGCCGGTGGAAATCCGCTATCGCCTGTCCGCCCGCCCGCTCTGAGGCCGCTCAGAACGTGGCCGAAAGTCCGCCGTCTGCCAGCAGCACCTGCCCGGTCACATAGCGCGCATCGTCGGAGCACAGGAAGAAGGCCGGGCCGGCGATGTCTTCCGGGCTGCCGCCGCGGCGCAGCGGAATGCGCCCGTGCGCCACATAGATGGTGCGGAACCACGCCGCGTCGTGCTCGTGGCTGCCGTCCGGCAGGGCGGCCATCGGCGTGTCGATGAAGCCCGGCGCCAGCGCGTTGACGAGGATGCCTTCGTCGGCGAGATCGCAGGCGAGCGCCCGCGTAAAGTTGACGATGGCCCCCTTGGCGGTGCCATAGGCGAGCGAATCCCGCGCACCCCGCACCCCCTGAATGGACGCGATATTGAGAATGCGCCGCCCTGCCGCCTCGCCCTTGCGGATCAGCGGCAGCATCGCCAGCGTGACCCGGATGGCGCCATCCTGATTGATGGCCGTGACCCGCCGGTAATGAGCGAAGGTCAGATCGCCGAAGCCGCAGGCATCGGTAACCGCCGCGTTGTTGACCAGAATCTCGCAGCGGCCGAAACGGGCTTCGACAACGGCTGCCAGCGCGGCGACCGAGGCCTCGTCGGCGATATCGGTCCGGGCGCCGATGGCAGCCGGGCCGAGCGCGGCCGCCGTCGCCTGCGCGCGCGCACCGTCGATGTCGGCGACGACCACCGCGGCACCTTCCGCGGCCAGCCGGGCGGCAATCGCCCGTCCGATGCCGCCGGCCGCGCCGGTGACAACGGCAACGCGGCCGGCGAGGCGGCGGGCGGGGCGGGAAGGGGCTTCGGTTTCAGGCATCGGGCTCTCCGTCACAACACAGGCCGGCCGCACGACCGGACCGGCAGGTCCGCATAAAATACGATTATTTATCCTTTTCATAGCCGGAACGATGCCGCTTCCGGGCCGATAAGGGCGTCATTCATCGGCGGATTGCGTGGATTTCCGGACGACGAAGGCCAGGGAGGCGATTGACGGCAATAAAAAGTATGATATTTTCAGAAAAACAACAAAGCGCACCGGCTCAAGCCGGGCACCGGACAGACGGAGAACGGACGATGAATTGGATTGAGAAGCTGGCCGCAACAGCGGCTGCCGCCCTCACCCTGACCGCTGCGGCCCCGGCTCTGGCCGGCCCCAACGGCGAGGTGCGCCTGCTGGCCTATGAGGGTTATGCCGATCCGGCGTGGGTCGCGGAATTCGAGAAGGAGACCGGCATCACCGTCAAGGTGACCTATGTCGGCGGCGTCGACGAGCAGATTGCCAAGATGAAGGCGTCGAACGGCAAGGACTACGACGTCGTGACCGTCGATACGGCAAGCCTCAAGGCCTTCGCCGACCAGAAGCTGATCGCGCCGATCGACAAGGAAAAGCTGACCAGCGCGAAGAACCTCCTGCCGGATTTCCAGCCGATGGCGAACGCCACCTTCGACGGCGTCACCTACGGCGTGCCGTGGGCGTGGGGTTCGCTCGGCCTCGTCTATGACAAGAAGACCTTCCCGACGCCGCCGGACAGCTGGGCCGTGCTGTGGGATCCGAAGTACAAGGGCAAGGTCATCTCGCTCGACGATGCCAACAACGACATCAATTTTGCCGCCATCGCCCTCGGCATCAAGGATCCGTTCCACCTGACCGACGCGCAGTTCGCCGAGGTGAAGGACAAGCTCATTGCCCTGAAGAAGAACCTGCTGACCTATTATGCGGGCTTCGATGAAGGCACGACCATCTGGAGCGAGAACGATGTCGTTCTGATGTTCTCCATGGGCGAGCTTGCTGCCGTCAACCTCGGCAAGAAGGGCTTCGATGTCGGCTATGTCATTCCGAAGGAAGGCGCAGTCGGCTGGCTCGACAATCTCACCGTCAGCGCCGGCAGCGACAACGCCGATGCGGCCTATGCGTGGATGAACTTCGCCCTGCAGAAGAAGATCGGCGCCGATATGGCGAAGAAATACGGCTACGGCGCCACCACCGACGCGCCGCAGGGCATGGATTATGCCGGCCGCCTCATCTGGGCGCAGAACCCGGAAGACTACGCGCGCCGGCAGGCGATCTGGAACGAGGTCAAGGCCGCGAACTGATCCTGCCTGACGGGTCCGGCCTCTGACGCACCCCGGCGCGCCCGCTTCCCCCCTCCTGTGGCGCCGCCGGGGTGTCGGCCTGCCCCATCCCTTGTCTGCCGCGGCCGGTCCGGCCGCCGGCTCCTGCGACCGCAAAGCGGGGAATGACGTGCAACCTCTTCTGCATCTGGAGAACGTCTCGAAGCGCTACGGCAGCGTGCGCGTTCTTGACGGCATCGACATCACCGTTGCCGACAACGAGTTCCTGACCATTCTCGGGCCGTCCGGCTCGGGCAAGACCACGATCCTGCGCATCATCGGCGGCTTTGAGACGGTTGACGGCGGCCGGCTGATGTTCGAAGGCCGCGATCTGGCGGCGGTGCCCATCAACCGGCGGCCGTTCAACACGGTGTTTCAGGATTATGCCCTGTTCCACCACATGACGGTGGCAGCCAATGTCGGCTATGGCCTGAAGGTGCGCGGGCGGCCGAAGGCGGAGATCGCGGGCAAGGTTGCTGCCGTGCTGGATACCGTCGGGCTCGGTGCGCTCGGCGGGCGCTATCCCGCCCAGCTTTCCGGCGGCCAGCGCCAGCGCGTGGCACTGGCGCGCGCCATCGTCTGCGAACCGCGTCTGATCCTGCTCGACGAACCGCTCTCGGCGCTGGATGTCGAACTTCGCGCCCAGATGCAGCGCTTTCTGAAGGACCTGCAGCGCCGCCTCGGTATCGCCTTCGTCTTCATCACGCACGATCAGGAAGAGGCGATTGCCCTTTCCGACCGCATCATCGTCGTCAATCGCGGCCGCATCGAGCAGCAGGGCTCGCCCGAGGCGCTCTATCGCCGGCCCCGCACGCCGTTCACGGCCGCCTTCCTCGGCGAAAACAATCTCATTCCCGGCCGGCTGGAGGCGAGCGACGGCCGCCTGTGCCGCGTGCTGTCGCCGGCCGGCCGTGTCGTCGCCGCCGCCGACGGGCCGCCGCCGGCAACCGGCAGCGCGGTGCTCGTTGCCATCCGCCCGGAGCACATCGCCCTGCTGCCCGCCGGGCAGGCCGGCGCCGACGGCGTGATTGCCACGGTCACCGACGTGCGTTTCCTCGGCGCGAGCGTGGTCATCGAACTGGCCGCGCCGGCGCTGGGCGATGCCGTGCTGAAGGTGCGCCGGCTTGCCGACGGCTCGGCCGCCGCGATCCGGCCGGGCGACAGCCTGTCCCTGAGCTGGTCGGCCGAAGATGCCGCCGTGCTCGTGCCGGCCGGCTGAGGGAGGGACGCGCATGACCGCCTCCGACCGCTCCCCGCCGCCCCGCCGCCCGCTCGCCGGTGCCGCGCTCTGGCACGCTCTCAACCTCGGCCTGCCGCTGGCCTTCGTGGTGATCCCGATCCTGTCGTTCGTCATGGTCAGCTTCTGGATGCTGCGCGACGGACAGATCGTGCAGACGCTGACGCTGGAGAACTACCGCACCTTCTTTACCGACAGCGCCTATCTGCCGGTTTATCTCTCCACGGTGCTGCTGTCGCTGGAAGTAACGGTGGTGAACGTGGTGCTGGCCACCGCCATCGCGGTGTTCATCTTCCGCCGCACGGCGCGGGGGCGCTTCCTCATTCTGATGAGCTTCATGCTGCCGCTGTTCATGAGCTACATCATCAAGGTCTATTCGATCCGCTCCATTCTCGGCCAGCGCGGCCTGATCAACGAGGGGTTGCTGGCGGTGGGGCTCATCGACCAGCCGGTCGAGGCGCTGCTGTTCTCGCGCACGGCGATCTTCATCGCGCTGGCGGTGCTCTATCTGCCCTATGCCATCCTGCCGGTTTATCTCGCGCTGGACCGCATACCGGCGAACTATCTGGCGGCTGCGGCCGATCTCGGGGCGAGCCCGCTTCAGGGGCTGCGCGATGTGGTGCTGCCGCTCGGCCGGCCGGGCATTGCGGTGGCCGCGGTGTTCACGTTCGTGCTGACCTTCGGCGATTTCGTCACGCCGCAGATGGTCGGCGGCACGCAGGGCTTCACCTTCGGGCGCATCGTGTTCAGTCAGTTCGGGCTGGCGCTCAACTGGCCGCTGGGCTCCGCACTGGCCGTCATTCTGCTCGGCACGACGCTGCTGGCCGTGGCGCTGGCCGGGCTGGCCATGAAGCGGGAGCATGTGCGATGAGGCAGAAAGCGCCCGTCCTCGATGCGCTGCTCGGCGTTGTGGCCTTCGCCGGCCTCATCGCCCTCTACGCACCGCTCATCGCCACCGCCGCGCTGTCGTTCTTCCAGATCGTGCGGGTGCGCGGCGCCATGGGCTTCGCCCCGTTCTCGGCCGCGCCTTATGCGGCCCTGCTCGCCAATGGCGAGATTCTGTCGGCGCTGGCGGTCTCGCTGGTGGTTGCCGTGCTGGCGAGCCTCGCTTCGCTGGTTCTGGGACTGATGTTCGCGTTCTATTTCGTGAACGCCCGGCGCACCTTCGGCACCCTCATGCAGATGATGGTCTTCCTGCCGTTCCTGCTGCCGCCGATCATCACCGGCCTGTCGCTGCTGATCGCCTTCCGCGAGATCGATCTGACGCGCGGGCTCGTCACCATCGTCATCGGCCACATCGTGTTCATCGTGCCGGTGGTCTACCGCACGGTGCTGGTGCGGCTGCAACTGCTGGGCCGCAGCCTCACGGAAGCCTCGCTCGATCTCGGCGCCTCGCAGGTGCAGACGCTGTTCTACGTCATCCTGCCGCAAATGCGCCCGGCGCTGATTTCCGGTGTGCTGCTCGCCTTCGCCATCTCGTTTGACGAAACCCTGATCACCCTGTTCGTCGCCGGCTCGGAAACGACGCTGCCCATCCGCCTGTGGGCGATGATGCGGGTCGGTTTTGTGCCGGAGATCAATGCTCTGGCAACCCTCATCCTGCTGTTCACCGCCCTCATCACGCTCGCCATCGGGCTGATGCAGCGCGGGCCGGCCGGCCACAGTTCGTAAGTGCCGTTCGCGGCTTTCAAGTCGCCACGCCCAGCCCTTCCGGGAGAAGACCCTTTCCCATGAAAATCGAGACCGTCGATTTCTTCTATCTGGCCATGCCCGAGATCACCACGGCCGCCGACGGCAGTCAGGATGCCCTCGTGGTGCGTGTTTCCGCCGGCGGCCTGACCGGCTGGGGCGAGTGCGAGGCCGCACCGCTGCCCTCCATCGCCGCGTTCGTGTGCCCGATGTCCCATGGCGCCTGCCAGCCGGTCGGCGCTGCCGTGCTCGGCCAGCGGCTGGAGGGCCCGGCCGATATCGCCCGCATCGCCGCACAGGTCGAATATGACAGCATGGACCTGCTGCAGGCGGCGCACACCTGGTCCGGCATCGAGATGGCGCTGTGGGATCTGCTCGGCAAGGCGCGCGGCGAGCCGGTCTGGAAGCTGCTCGGCTATGCGCAGTCGTGCCGCAAGACGCCCTATGCCTCGCAGCTTTTCGGCGACACCCCGCAGGAGACGCTGGAGCGCGGCCGTCAGGCGCGCGCCAACGGCTTCCGCGCCGTCAAGTTCGGCTGGGGCCCGTTCGGGCGCGACGGGCTGGCGGCGGATTCCGATCATCTCGTGGCGGCCCGCGAGGGACTGGGGCCGGACGGCATCCTGCTGGTCGATGCCGGCCAGATCTTCGGCGAGGACGTGGAGCGGGCGGCGCTGCGGTTGCCGGCGCTGGAAGCGGCGCGCACGACCTGGCTTGAGGAGCCGTTTGCCGCCAGTGCCTATGCCGAATATGCCGCGCTGGCCGCGCGCACGCCGGTGCGGCTCGCCGGCGGCGAGGGGGCGCACAATTTCCATATGGCGCGCAACCTGATCGATTATGGCAACATCGGCTTCGTGCAGATCGACTGCGGCCGTATCGGCGGCATTGGTCCGGCGAAGCGCGTTGCCGACCACGCGGCGGCGAAGGGGGTGACCTACGTCAACCACACCTTCACCTCCAATCTCGCGCTCAGCGCCTCGCTGCAGCCGTTCGCGGGCGTTGCAGAGGCGACGATCTGCGAATATCCGGTGGCGCTGCAGCCGCTCGCCGCGGCGCTGACGGTCAACCACATCACCCGCGCCGAAGACGGCACCATCGCCGCCCCGGAGGCGCCGGGCCTCGGCATCGAGGTCAGCGTGGAAGCGTTGCAGACCTATCGGGTGGATGTTGAAATCGCCGTCGGCGGGCGCACGGTGTTCCGTTCGCCGGTCGCGGCCTGAGTGCAGCAGGGCAGGGGGACGAGCCATGACACGGATGCCGGGGCAAGACCTCTCTCTGCCCGATACGCCGGCCGAGGCCGACGATGAGGCCGATGGCGGGACCGGCGCGGAGAACGGCGCCACCGGCTACCGGCTGCGCGGCCTGCAGGGGCGCCTCATCCGCGACATCGGCGAAAGCGTGGTGCGGGGGCTCTATCCGCCCGACACCCTGCTGCCGCGTGAAAGCGAGCTGATGGAGCGCTATTCCGCCTCGCGCACTTCGGTGCGCGAGGCCATCAAGGTTCTCGCCGCCAAGGGGCTGGTGGAAACCCGCCAGAAGATCGGCACGCGCGTGCGGGCACGCGACCAGTGGAACATCTTCGATGCCGACGTGCTCGCCTGGCACGATTTCAACGAGGACGGCGACGAGGTTCTGAAAGACCTGATCGAGATGCGCCAGATCGTGGAGCCGCCGGCCGCCCGCTTTGCCGCCGGCCGGGCCACGCTGGACGACATCGCCGCCATCGGGCAGGCGTGGGAGGCGATGCGGGCTGCAACCGGCGATCCGGCGGCCTACACGCGCGCCGACGTGTCGTTCCACATGGCGGTGTTCCGCGCCTCTCACAACCTGCTGCTGAAGCGCTTCGCGCACATCGTGGCGAATTTTCTGCAGATCAGTTTCCGTATCCAGCAGGAAGCGCTGGTGGGCGACGAGCAGCTCGACGATGATGTTGCCGTGCACCGGGAGATTTTCGAGGCCATCAACCGCGGCGATGCGGCGGCGGCCGAAAACGCCATGATGCGGACGATCCTCGATGGCAAGACGCACCTGCACAAGGCCCGCGCCCGCTTTCGCGAACGCATGAGGAAGGGCAAATGAGCGCTCGCCGCCCCGCGATCCGGCTGCTGTGCGACAGTGCCGATGCCCTTGGCGAGGCGCCGCTGTGGCACCCCTGCGACGGCCACCTTTACTGGCTCGATCTCACCGGCATCCGTCTCCACCGGCTGGAGGCCGACGGTACGCTGACGACACGGTTTCCCGCCCGGCCGGGCCCGCTCGGCGCCATCGTCGCCGGTCCGGCGGCCGGCGAGCTGGTGCTGACCGCCCCCGACGGGCTGTGGCTTTATGACTGGGCGGCCGACAGCCTGACCCCGCTCTGCCACCCGGAGGCGGGGCGCACCGCCATCGGCTACAACGATGCCAAGGTGGACCGCGCCGGACGACTGTGGATCGGCACCAGCGATCTGGCGGAACAGGACCCGCGCGGCGCGCTGTGGTGCTGGCAGTCCGGCGCGGCACCCGTGCTGGCGGAAGCCGGCCTTACGGTCGTCAACGGCCCGGCGTTCTCGCCCGATGGCCGCACACTCTATCTGAGCGACAGTGTCGGCCGCCGCATTCTGGCCTTCGACGTGGCACCCGGCGCTTCGGTGCTCACCAATCGCCGCGTCTTCGCATCGATGGCGGTCGACGAGGGCTATCCCGACGGGCTGACCGTCGATGCCGACGGGTTTCTGTGGGTGGCGCACTGGGATGGCTGGCGCGTGACGCGCTTTTCGCCGTCGGGCGAACGCGCCCTCGTGCTGCCGCTGCCGGTGCCGCGGGTGACGAGCCTCGCCTTCGGCGGGCCGGGTCTGGCGACGCTGTTCGTCACCACCGCGCGCGTCGATCTGCCCGCCGTGGTGCTGGCGGCGGCACCGCTGTCCGGCAGTCTGTTCGCGCTGGAACCCGGCGTCGGCGGCCTGCCGGAGCGCCCCTTCGTCCCGTCTGTGCAATGATGGCGCCTGCCGCCGGCGTTCTCTCCGGCGGCAGGCGGTCGCATCAGGCGCCGTAGCCGACGATGCCCTTGATCTCCAGGAAATCGCGCAGCCCGAAGTCGGCATATTCGCGGCCGTTGCCGGACTGCTTGTAGCCGCCGAACGGCGCAAACAGGTCCCAGGCCGGATAGTTGATATAGACCGAGCCGGCCCGCAGCCGCGCCGCCACCCGGCGTGCCTGCGCCAGATCGGCGCCCTGCACATAGGCCGCCAGCCCGTAAGGGGTGTCGTTGGCGATGCGGATCGCCTCCTCAACGCTGCCGTAGGGAATGATCGACAGCACCGGGCCGAAGATCTCTTCCCGCTCGATGCGCATGCCGGGCTTCACGTCGCCGAACACCGTCGGCTTCACATAATAGCCGGTCTCAAGGCCCTCCGGCTTGCCGGGGCCGCCGGCCACCAGCATGGCGCCTTCGGCGATGCCGGCCCGGATGAGATCCTGCACCTTGTCGAACTGCATCCGGCTCACCAGCGGGCCGATGACCGTTTCGGCATCGGCCGGCCGGCCGACGCGCGTTTCAGCGGCGGCGCGGCGGGCGATCTCAAGGGCCTCCGCGTGGCGGTCCGCCGGCACCAGCATCCGCGTCGGTGCATCGCACGACTGGCCGGTGTTGGAGAAGCAGGCCTTCGCGCCCGTGGAAACCGCGCTCTCCAGATCGGCATCCGGCAGCACGATGTTGGCGGATTTGCCGCCCAGCTCCTGCGCCACGCGCTTCACGGTCGGCGCGGCATTGCGGGCCACCTCGATGCCGGCGCGGGTGGAGCCGGTGAACGACACCATGTCGATGCCGGGATGGGCGGAGAGCGCCGCGCCCACCTCCGGCCCGGTGCCGTTGACGAGGTTGAACACGCCCTTCGGCAGCCCGGCCTCGTGCACGATTTCGGCAAACACCATGCCCGAGACGGGCGCGATTTCCGATGGCTTCAGCACCATGGTGCAGCCGGCGGCAATGGCCGGGGCCACCTTGCACATGATCTGGTTCAGCGGCCAGTTCCACGGCGTGATGAGGCCGACGACGCCCACCGGTTCGTGGGTGACGAGGGTCGTGCCGCGCTGCTCGTCGAAGGCGAAGTTGCGGAACGCCTCGATGGTGGCCTGCAGGTGGCCGCGGCCGGCATAGGCCTGTGCGTCGCGCGCCCAGCTGAGCGGGGCGCCCATCTCGCGGCTGATGGCCTGCGCCACATCCTCGTAGCGCGCCTCATAGACCGCAAGCAGCCGCTCCAGCAGGGCGAGGCGCTCGGCGCGGCTGGTGAAGGCAAAGGTCTCAAAGGCGCTGCGCGCCGCCGCGACCGCCCGGTCGACATCGGCGGCGGTGCCGAGCGAGATCTCGGCGAAAACCGCCTCCGTCGACGGATCGACGACACCGAACGGCCGGCTTTCCAGCGGTGCGACAAAGGCGCCGTCGATGTAGAATTTCAGATAGTCCGTCGTCATGGTCTGTCTCGTCTCGTCGGAAGGGGCGTCACAGCCCGAGGGTGTTGCGCATCCGGCCATAGGCAATGCGCACGGCGGCGCCGAGCGGCCAGAAGGCGTGGAGGGGAAAGCTGCGGGCCGGGCGAACCGGCATGTCGAGCGCCCCGGCGGGCGTTCCGGTTGCCCAGCGCGCCAGCTCGCCGCCCATGGCGCTCGCCATCGCCACGCCGCGGCCGTTGTAGCCGATGCAGGCCATGAGGCCGGGCGCCGGGTTCGTCAGCACCGGATAGTGATCGGCGGTGATGGCGAGCTGTCCGTTCCAGCCGTGGCTCCACCGGAGATCGCCGAGGAACGGCCACAGCCGGCGGGTATAGTGCATCAGGTCGCCAAAGGCCTGCGGGCCGGCCAGCGGCTTCAGCCGGCTGCGGCCGCCCATCAGCAGCCGTCCGGCGGCATCGAGGCGGTAGTAGACGGTGATCGACTCGTGCTCGTAGAGCACATGGCGGCCGGGCAGGATGCGCGCGACCGCTTCCCGCGGCAGCGGTTCGGAAGCGACGATGCCGCCATAGACCGGCACAACGGCGCGCTTCAGGCCGGGCCACAGATCGTCGGTGTAGCCGTTCGTCGCCAGCACCACGCGGCCGGCGGTGACGCGGCCGCCGGGGGTTTCGATCTGCCAGCCGTCGCGCGTGCGTTTCAGCGCCGTTGCCGGCGAGCCGGCGTGCAGCAGGGCACCGGCCTTTTCCGCCGCCGTGGCCAGCCCGCGGCTGTAGGCAAGCGGATTGAGCGCACCGCCGCGCCGGTCGACCGCACCGGCGACATAGCGGCCGGTGCCGGTCATGCTCTCCATGGCGGCCCGGCCGAGCCATTCCACGGGGGCGCCGCGGCGGGCAAGATCGCCGGTTGCACGTTCCAGAAAGGCGACAGAACCGGGGCTGAAGGCCGCGCGGACGGTGCCGCTGCGCACTGCCTCGCAGGCGATGCCGGCCTCCGCGATGATGGCGAACACCTTGTCCGGCGCGCCGCCGGAGAAGGTCACCATGCGGGCCCCGAGATCGGCTCCGAAGGTCTTTTCGACGACGGCGGGCTCGTATTTCAGGCCGGGGTTGATCTGGCCGCCGTTGCGCCCGGAGGCGCCCCAGCCGAACGTGCTGGCCTCCAGCACGGCGACGCGCACCCCGGCGCGGGCCAGATGCCAGGCCGTGGAAAGCCCGGTGATGCCGCCGCCCACCACCGCCACATCGACGGCGGCCTCGCCGGCGAGCGGGCGCACCGGCGGCGCGGCACCGGCGGTCAGCGCATAGACGGCACTGGCGTCGCGGGCGCGGCGCCACCGCTCGGCACGGGTCTCAGCCCCCATCATGCACCTCGTCTCTCAGATCGGCTTTCAGGCTGCGGCGGCGTTTCACGCGCCGCGCAGCACGATCAGGTCTTCCGGCGCCCAGGTCAGGCGCACGGTCTCGCCGGGTTGCAGGCCCGCCAGCCGGCGCATGTCGCGGTTGCGCACCTGCAGCGGCGTGCCGTCCGCAAGGGTGACGAGCAGGCGGTATTCGACGCCCAGATAGGTGCTCTGCCGGAGCGTCACTTCCACGCCCGCCTCGCCCTCGTCGGCGAGGTGGATTTTCTCCGGGCGGATGGCGATGCGCACCGCCTCGCCGGCGCCCGGCAGGGCATGGTGGCCGGCTCCGGTGCGCCAGCCGGCCCCGGCAATGGTGTTGCCGGCCCCGACCCGCCCTTCCAGAACATTGGCCTCGCCGATGAAATCGGCGACGAACGGGTTGGACGGGGTTTCGTAGAGCGCCTGCGGGGTGCCGATCTGGGCCAGCGCGCCATTCTCGAACAGGGCGATGCGGTCGCTCATGACGAGCGCCTCCTCCTGATCGTGGGTGACGGAGATGACCGTTGCGCCGAGTTGCTTGACGATGCGCAGGATCTCCGTCTGCATCGTGCCGCGCAGCTTCTTGTCGAGTGCCGCCATCGGCTCGTCGAGCAGCACCAGCTCCGGGCCGAAAACCAGCGCGCGCGCCAGCGCCACGCGCTGACCCTGCCCGCCGGAAAGCTGACGCACCGAGCGCGGCCCGAAGCCGGAGAGGCCCACCACGTCCAGCATCGCGGCCGCCCTGCGTGCCGCGTCGGCCTTGTCGCAGCCGCGTGCCAGCAGCGGAAAGGCCACGTTGTCGGCCACGCTCATGTGCGGAAACAGGGCATAATCCTGAAACACCATGCCGATATTGCGCCGGTTCGGCGGCGCACCGGCCACGCTGACGCCATGCATGCGCACATCGCCGCGGTCGGGCTGCATGAAGCCGGCGATGATGCGCAGCGTCGTCGTCTTGCCGGAGCCGGAAGGCCCGAGCATGGTCAGGAACTCGCCCTTGCGCAGGGTGAAGGAAATGTCCTTCAGCGCTGCGACGGAGCCGAAATTCTTGGCGATGCCGGAAAGCTCAAGAGCGAAGGGCGTGGTTTCGGAGGAGCCGGACATCACGAATTCCGTGTCTTGAGAAGGGTGATGGCACCGAGGCCGAGGGCGGAAACCGCAATCAGGATGGTGCCGACCGCCGCCATGGTGGGGTCGAGCTCGGCGCGCAGCTGGCTCCAGATGAGAACCGGCACGGTGCGCAGCCCGGGATCGGTGAGGAAGATGGCGACCACGACTTCATCCCATGACGTGATGAAGGCGAAGATGCCGCCGGAGGCCACGCCCGGCGCGATCAGCGGCAGCAGCACGCGGCGGAAGGTGTAGGCGCGGCTGGCGCCGAGCCCGAGGCCGGCAAGCTCAAGATTGGGATTGACCGACTGCAGGCTTGCCGTGACCGAGACCAGCACGAACGGCAGTGCGAGCACCGTGTGGGCCAGAATGAGCGAGGCCAGCGTGCCGGAAAGCCCCCAGCGGGCAAACACCAGATAGATGCCGACGGCCAGCACGATGACCGGCGTCACCAGCGGGCTGAGCAGGATGCCGCGGACGATCGCCTTGCCGCGAAACGGCACGCGGGCCAGAAACAGCGCCGCCGCCGTGCCGAGCACCATGGAGAGCACCGCGGTGCCGAGCGCGGTTTCGAGGCTGGTCAGCGTGGCGGCCCGCCAGGCCGGACTGGTGACGACGTTCTGGTACCACTGCAGCGAAAAGCCCTGCGGCGGAAAGCGGATGGTGCTTTCGGCGGTGAACGAGATCGGTACGATCACCAGCGTGGGCAGCAGCAGGAACAGCGCGATGGCCGCGACCACCAGCCAGAACAGCGCGCGGAAGAACAGAGGCCCCGGTCTCATGAGCGTTTCTCCGACGCGGCCCGCCGCCGCTTCATCTGCATCGCAAGGCCGGCAAGCGCGAAGATGAGGGCGGTGATGACAAGCAGGATGGCGGCAAGCGCGCTGCCGAAGCTGAGATTGAGCAGTTCCGTCACCTGTGCGGCGACGAGCTGGGCGATCATGGTGTCGCGCGGGCTGCCGAGCAGCGCGGGCGTGATGTAGAAGCCGAGCGCCAGCGTGAAGCACAGCAGGCCGCCGGCCCACACCCCGGGCAGGGTGAGCGGCAGGAACACCCTGAAGAAGGCGCGCACCGGGCCGGCCCCGCAGATGCTGGCGGCCTCCATGAGCCGCATGTCGACTTTGCGCATGGCGGCGAAGATCGGCAGCACCGCGTAGGGCAGCAGGATGTGCGTCATGCCGATGACGACGGAGAGCCTGTTGCGGATGAGCCGCACCGGGCTGTCGGTGATGTGCAGGGCCATCAGCGCACGGTTGATGAGGCCGCTGTCCTGCAGCAGCACCATCCATGAAAAGGTGCGCAGCAAAAGGCTGACCCAGAACGGCAGCAGCAGGCACATGGCCAGCACCGCAAAGCCGATGCGCCCCGCCCGGACCATGGCGAAGGCATAGGGATAGGCCAGCAGCAGGCAGAGCCCCGTTACGATCAGTGATGTCTGGAAGGTCTGCGCGATGACGCGTCCGTAGAGCGGCGAACCGGCGATGCGCGCGTAGTTGGCGAGCGATCCGCCCGGCACGCTGGAAAGCAGCACCAGAACCAGCGGGTAGAGAAAGAACGCCCCGAGGAACAGCAGGGCCGGCAATCCCAGAAGCCAGCCCGTGCCGGGCGCGCTCCTGCGGGCCGGGCCGGGGCCGGCGATGGCCCGCGGCCCGGCGGGGGCTTCGGTCAGCGACATCGCAGTCTCCCTGTGCCACGCCGCCCTCTCGCCCGGCACGGGCCGGGCGCGGGCGGGGGCGACGGAATTTCGGTCAGACGGAAGGGGCCGGGCCGGCCGCAGGCAGAGCGCGCGGCCCGGCTTCGTTTTCAGGCCGTGGCCGGCCGGCTCACATCAGCAGCCATTCCTGGAAGCGCTCGTTGACGGCAGCTTCGTTCTTGCTCCACCAGACGTAATCCACCACGACGCGGGTGGCGAGATGGTCGGTCGGCAGGTTGCCCTTGAAGGGGCTGTCGATCAGCGCCACGGCATCCTTATTGGTGGGACCATAAGGCATGAGGTTGGCGAACTCCGCCTGCGCCGGGGCGGACGTGAACACCTTCAGCGCCTCCATGGCGGCCTTCTTGTCCGGCACGCCCTTCGGCACCACCCAGTAGGCGCTCTGCGTGGTCCACTGGCCCCAGCCGATGGCGACCGGCGCGGACTTGGCCGCCTGCACGGCACGCCCCACCCAGACGAGGCCCATCGCCGCCTCGCCGCTGGTGAGGAACTGTTCCGACTGCGAGCCCGTCTCCCACCAGATGAGATCGTCGCGGATGGTGTCGAGCTTCTTCAGCGCGCGTTCCACATCGATCGGATAGAGCTGGTCCGGCGCCACGCCGTCGGCGATCAGCGCGGCCTCGAAGATGCCGCCGGAGGCGTATTTCCACACCGCCCGCTTGCCGGGGAAGGTCTTGGTATCGAAGAAATCGGCAAAGGTCTCCGGCACTTTGCCGCTGAACTTGTCGGTGCGGTAGGCGATGACGGTGCCTTCGACGTCGGCACCAAGGCGATAGTCGCCGGCGTAGCCGGGCAGGAAAACGTCGCGGTCGATGATGGTGTAGTCGATCGGCTCCAGCCACTGGGCCTGTGCCTCATGGCCGAAATTGTCGCCCACCGCCACGATATCCCACGTCACATGGCCGGATTCCGCCATGGCGATGATCTTGGCATCGCTGGAGGGGCTGTCCTGACGCACCGTAAGGCCGGGATAGACCTTCGGCAGGCGATCGAACATCGCCCGGGCCTGTGCCTCCTGATAGGCGCCGCCGTAGCTGGCGACAGTCAGAACCGTGCCGTCGGCGGCCTGTACGGTGCCGATGAAGACCGGCATGGCCGGCGCAAGAAGACCCGCGGCGCCAAGCCCGAGCCCCTTCAGGACCGCCCGCCGCGTGGTGGTGATCTTCGTCTCGTCCATGATTCAGAACCCCTGGACTTCAAAACCTCTGGAAGCGGCCCTTGTTCGGCCTGCCGTCACACTGGCACCGCGAAACGCGATCCGGCAACAGGAATTTTTATAAAATGAAAAAAATATGAGATTTTCATTTTTCCCGATGTTATCTGTCGTGACAGAGCGGGATGCTGAACGAGCGAGGGATCAGCGTGACGCAAGGACCGATCACATTTCGCTGGAACGGGCGTCCGGTTGCGGCCGCGCCCGGCGACACGCTGGCCGCCGCGCTGTGGCGGGCGGGCATTCGCCGCACGGCGGCCACCCGCAAGCGGCACCTGCCGCTCGGGCCGTCCGGCAGTTTCGTGGCCGGCGCTCTGGCGGGCGTCGATGGCCGGCCCAACGTGCGGCTCGACCGGGCGCTGGTGTGCGAGGCGGTGAGCGGTGACGGCGGTCCGGCGGCAACGGAGCAGAACACCTGGCCTTCGCCGCATTTCGATCTGCTGCGCGCTGCCCGCCTGCTGCCGGCGCGCCTGCTCTATGGCGGCTTCGAGCACGGGCGGCTGGTGCCGCGCAGCCCCGGTCTGTTCGCCCGCTTCGAGCGTCTGCTGGCCTTTCTGGCCGGCGTCGGCGAGGCTGCCCACATCGGAACCGGGCCGCTGCCGCAGGGCCGGCGGATCGCGGTCGATGTGCTGGTGGTGGGCGGTGGCCCGGCCGGGCGGGCGGCAGCCAATGCGGCCGCGGCCGACGGCGCTTCGGTCGCGCTCGTCTCGCGCAGCGCCGAACCCGGCAGTTTCGCCCGGGCGATGGGCGTGGCCCTTCCGCCGCTTGACGGGCGTGTGCAGGTGTTCACCCGCACCGAGGTCTTCGGGCTTTATCGCAAGGGTGCGCTCGTTGCCGCGGCGCCGTTTGACGATGAGGCCGGCGCGCTGGTGTTCGATCCGGGCCGCACGGTACTGGCGACGGGGCAGCACTCGGTGCCGCCGGTGGTGGCCGGCAATCACCTGCCGGGCGTGATCGATGCCCATTTCGCGCTTTCGCTGGCCTCCGAACATGGCGTCAGGCCCGGCGCGCGCGTTGTCGTGGTCGGCACCGGGGCAGAAGAGGCCGTTGCCGCGCGGCTGCGCGGGGCGGGTGTGAATGTGGTGGCGACGGCACCGGTGTCGACGCTGACCGCCATTCGCGGGCGCAACGGCGTGCGTGCAGCGGTGCTGAACCGCACAATTGCCTGCGACTGCGTCGTGCATGCCGGTCCGTGGCGGGCGGATCCGGGGCTTGGTTTTCAGGCGATGGCCGAGGGGCTCGGCCAGCTGGGCACCGGGTTTTCGGAAGCCGCCGGGGTTTCGCTGGCCGGCAGCGCGGCACAGGCGCCGCAGGCCATCGCGCTGCCGCTGCGTCTCGATCCGGCGGCCTATGTCTGCCCGTGCATGGATGTGACGGTCGGCGAGGTTCTTACCCGCATCGCCGGCGGCGAAAGCGACCTTGAGGTGCTGAAGCGGCTGACCTCATGCGGCATGGGGCCCTGTCAGGGGTTTCCGTGCTGGGAGATGCTGGCCGCGGTGGTGGCGCGCGCGGCGCCGGATGCGCCGCAGGCCGTGCGCCGGCCGAGCCACCGCACCCCGCGGCGCGGCCTGACGGTGGCTCAGGCCGCCGGTCTCAACGGTCTGGTGGAGCCCGATCAGTCATGAGCATTTTCCGATCCCGGTCCGCCCGTGCGCTGCCGTCGTCGGCATCCGTGGTCATCATCGGCGGCGGCATTCAGGGGCTGGCCTGCGCCTTCAACCTTTGGGAACTCGGCGTGCGCGATGTCATCGTGCTCGATGCCGGTTACTGGCAGGGCGGGGCTTCGGGCCGCAACGGCACTCTCATCCGCGGCGGCTTCGGCACGCCGGAGTGGACGGCGCTGTTCCAGTTTTCCAACGAGGCGTGGAGCCGCCTGTCGCGCACCCTCGGCCACAATGCGATGTTCACCCGGCGCGGCTACATGATGGTGGCGGAGACCGGGCGCACGGCCGACATGCTGCATTCGCTCGCCCCCGTCCATGACCAGTGCGGCGTGCGCCACCGCATGCTGAAGGGGCGGCAGGTGGAAGAGGCGCTGCCGGCCATCGATGCGAGCCAGGTGAAATGCGGCCTGATGCTGCCCGACGGCGGGGTGGCGCCGCACCATGCCGGCATGAAGGCCTTTCGCGCCGCGTGCGAGGATCGCGGCATCGACCTGCGCTATCGCACCGCGGTGACGGGCATCGAGCGCACCGGCGGGCGCGTGTCGGCCGTTCTGGTCGGCGACCATCGCATTGCCGCCGACAGCGTGATGGTGGCGGCGGGCGGGCACAACCCCGTTATCGCGGCCATGGCGGGCGTCGGCCTGCCGGGCTTCGGCATGCGCATCGAGGCGATGGCGCTGGAGCCGGTGCGCCCGCTGATCCGCCCCGCCCTCGCCCTCATCGACAGCCTTTGCTACATGCACCAGACCGGCCGCGGCGAGGTGGTGGGCGGCACGGAGGTGCCCGAGCGGCCGCGCATGAGCCTGTCGGCCGATCTGCCGGTGATGGCGGCGACTGCGGCGGTCTATGCGCGGCTGTTTCCGGCCCTGCGTGCGGTGCGGGTGCTGCGGCACTGGGCCGGTCTCATCCATGCCACGCCCGATTATGCGCCGATCATCGGCGAGCATCCCGCGCTTCGTGACCTGTGGTTCAGCGGCGGCTGGTCTTATGGCTGGGCAGGGGGGCCGGGAACCGGCATACTTCTCGCGCGCGCGATCGCGGGAGTTGAGTTCGACAGCCGTCTGAGGCCGTTTGCCATCGATCGCTTCGAGCGGGGCAGGCCGCTCAACGATCCGGCCATCGTTCTCTGAACGTCCTGATCTGCCTTTCGGGTTTCTTTATCTCTGCTGGGGTTGCACATGCCGTCAGAAAGCGTTGCGGAACAGGCTGCGCCGTCGCCGGATGACCGCGAGCGCGGTATGGATACCGCACAGCGCGAGGTTGGCCGGCGCATCAAGGCGCTGCGGCTTTCCGCCGGCCTGACGCTGGTGCAGCTCTCCGAAAAGACCGGGCTTTCGGTGGGCACGCTGTCGCAGATCGAGCGCGGGCTGACCTCGCCCACAGTGCGCACACTGTTCGGGCTCGGCACCGCGCTCGGGGTGTCGCCGGCGTGGATCCTCGATCCGGGGCTGTCCGGCAGCGCCGATGAGCCTTATGTGACGCGGGCCGGCCTCGGCCAGTTGCTGATCAACAACCGCGGCCTGCAGAAGTCCGTCATCACGCCGCAGGCCGCCACGCGGCTCAAGGCTTTCATCGTCAATCTGGAGCCCGGGGGCAGTTCGGGCGACGAGCCCTATGCCCACACCGGGCAGGAAATCGGCTACGTCATTTCCGGGACCATGGAAATCCAGATCGGCGAGCGCACCTTCGCGCTCAATCCCGGCGACTGCTTTGCCTTCGACAGCGACATTCCCCACCGCTTTGGCAACAGCGGCACGCGGGATGCGGTCATCCTGTGGGTCAACGCGCCGAACCCGGAGGCGTGAGTCCCGCCAGCCGGCGCGACTGAAACGCCGCTGCGGCGGCGTTCCGACGCCACGCGGCCGGCATCCGGCTTCGGATACGACGCGGTGTGGCATTTGTGCCGCATGCGTCATTGCGGCCCGGCGGCGGCGCGCCCGGCCGATGAAATGCCGTCCGCTCGCCGGCCGGGCGGCGCGGCCTGTGGTCTCCGCAAAAGAAATGCGACGCATTCGCAGTTTTGTGCACCGCCATCGTCCATCGGCGCGGCCGCACTGACAGGAAACCGGCGTCGCGACAGCCGGAAAATCCGGCCGCAGCACGTTTATCCTCTGGTTCCGAAAGTATTCGCGGGCTTCGCACCGACAGTCTGTGGAAATCCGAAATTGTGCTGGGGCCGATTTGGAAGGACTATAAAACATAGCATTTGAGAAGCCGTGCGCCGACGTTCTATCTCCCCGTCATCCATCCGGAGCCACCGGCTGCGGACACCGAAATTGACTGGGTGGAGATGCAGATGCGCAATGCGGATCAGGCGCCGGTGCGGCGCAGCCCCGGCCGCGGCACGGCGGCAGGGGCCGGGCTCGCCATGGCTTTCTCGCTGGCGCCGTGGGCGGCGGAAGCGGAGGAGGCGGCAAAGGCCGCCGATGGCGGGGGCACCAGCCCGGAGGCGTCCTCCGATTCCCTGACGCTGTCGGAAATCAGCGTCACCGGTGCCTCGTCGCCGGGTGCGGCGGTGTCGAACACCAACAACGCGCAGACCGGCTTCAGCCGCCTGCCCGGCACGGTGATGGAAACGCCGGCGACCATTCAGGTCGTGCCGCAGAAGATCATCCGGCAGCAGCAGGCCACCACCCTCGATCAGATTCTGAAGAACGTGCCGGGCATCACGCTTTCGGCCGGCGAGGGCAACGGCGGCCAGTCGGGTTCGCAGTTCCGCATCCGCGGCCTGTCCGCCAAGGGCGATATCTATCGCGACGGCCTGCGCGATTTCGGCGTCTATCAGCGCGATGCCTTCGACACCGACAGCGTGGAAGTGCTGAAGGGTCCGATGGGCGATATCTTCGGCGTGGGCGGCGCCGGCGGCATCATCAACCAGAGCTCCAAGCAGGCGTTCATCGGAACGGTCAATTCCATCGATCAGCAGATCGGCTCCGGTCCCACTTACCGCACCACCGTCGACAGCAACCTGAAGATCAACGACAAGACGGCCGTGCGTATCAACGGCCTCTACCAGAATGCCGACACGCCCGACCGCAACCACGTTACGGCCGACCGGGTCGGCGCCTCGGCCGACCTTGGCTATGGCATCGGGCAGGAAACGGAACTGCACCTCAACTACTATTTCCTGCAGAACGACGGCGTGCCGGATTTCGGCGTGCCGTTCGCGCAGGGCGCTAACGGCGAATACCGGCCGCTGACCGAATACGACATTCCCGGCGTCAGCCGGTCGCTGTCCTATGTGCGCTCCACCGATCAGGACGTGAGCAACACGCAGATCGTCTCGGCGCTGTTCAGGAAGGAATTCGAGAACGGCATCGTTCTCAACAACGATACCCGCTTTGGCTATTACGACCGCGATTTCTCCGGCACCAATCCGGCGGCGGTCACCTATGCCAGCCTGAAGAAGCTGCAGGCCGGTGGCAATGCGGCCCTGACCTACGGTGCCGGCGGCGGCATGACCTACCGGCAGGATGGCTTCGGCGCGCAGAACGTGCTGAGCGCCACCGGCGATTTCACCACCGGCTTCCTCAAGCACAGCCTCACCGCCGGCCTCGACACCAGCTATCAGGACGACAACCGCTCGCTCGGGACGTGGACCGGTCGCTGGAACAACCAGACCGTCATCAATCCGCAGTATGAATATCCGGATGCCTATGCGGTCTACGGCGCCACGACGCGGTATGCCAACGCCACGGATGTCGGCATCTTCGCCAACGACCGGGTGTGGTTCAACGACAAGATCTCGCTGCTCGGCAGTCTCCGGTGGGATTATTTCCGCTCCGATTACGAGACCAACGTCGCCACCGTCGGCGGCGGCACGGCGATTGCGCGTGAGTGGAGCCCCGGCATCAGCGCCATCTGGGAGCCATTGCAGGATACGATGCTCTACGCCTCGTTCTCGCGCTCCTACAAGCCGATCGGCACCGATGTCGCCGCGCAGGTCGGCGGCGTTGCCGCCGAGGTGGCGCAGGACGGGCGGGCCTATCAGCCGGAGACGATCGATTCCTACGAGATCGGCACCAAAATCAACCTGCTCGACGGCCGGCTCGGCCTGACCGGCTCGCTGTTCCAGATCAACAAGTACAACGCCTACACCACCGATCCGGTGACGGGCGAGGTCGTGGTCGGGTTCACGGATGCCGGCCTCGGGCTGCGCATCCGCGGCTTCGAGCTGGGCGTGACCGGCCAGATCACCGAAGACTGGAATGTGCAGGCGGCCTATTCCTACCTCAACGGCGAAATTACCTCGTCGTCCACCGCCGCCGTGGTCGGCAACGCCGCGCCGGACGTGCCGCGCAACAACCTCAGCCTCTGGACGGCCTACCAGCTGCCGGAAATCGAGCAGCTTCCCGGCCGCTTCTCGGTCGGCGGCGGGCTGCAATATGCCTCGGGCTACTGGTCCGACAACGCCAACACCGCGTGGGTGCCGGACACGGTCTCGCTTGATGCCATGGTCGGTTACAACCACGACAATTTCCGCGTCTCGCTGAACGCCTACAACCTCACCGATCACCTGAATTACACGGCGTCGTTCAACAACTCGCGTGTTGTCCCCGCCGCCGGACGCACGGTGATGTTCAACATCGGCGCCACATTCTGAAGGGCCGGCGAGCCTGCCGGCGGCATTCCGGGGCGCTTCGGGGCGTCGGGATGCCGCCGGCTTCTGTTTCAGGAGGGTCGTTTCATGCTCATCGTCGTGCCCGACGTGCTGACGCGGGACGAGCTGGCGTGGTGCCGGCAGGAGCTTGCCGGCGCCGGCCTCGCCGATGGCCGGGCGACGGCCGGCGATCTGGCTGCGCGGGTCAAGAACAACCGGCAATTGCCGGCGGAAAGCCCGGTTGCCCGCCGGCTCGGCGCGGCCGTTCTGGCGGCCCTCGGGCGCTGCGCGCTCTACCACGCTGCGGCGCTGCCGTTCCGCGTGCTGCCGCCGACCTTCAGCCGCTACGACGCCGGCATGGAATTCGGCGCCCATGTCGATAACGCCATCCGCTTCATGCCGGATGGCGAGGGGGCGCCGCTGCGGGCCGATGTCTCCACGACGCTGATGCTGAGCGATCCGCAGGACTATGCCGGCGGCGACCTCGTTATCGACGACACCTATGGCAGCCACCGCGTGCAGCTCGCCGCCGGTGCGATGGTGGTCTATCCGTCTTCCAGCCTGCACCGGGTGGAGCCGGTCACCGGCGGTGTGCGGTGGGCGGCGGTGCTGTGGGCGCAGTCGATGGTGCGCGACGACGGCGAGCGCACCCAGCTCTACGAACTCGACCGCGCCATTCGCGCCGTGCGCGCCGGTCTTGGCGACGACCATGCGGCGGTCACGCCGCTCGTCAGCCACTATCACAACCTGCTGCGCCGGTGGGCAGAGCTGTGAGTGCGCCGGATGCGGCGGAGGCCGCGCTGGCGCTGGGGCAGTCGGCGCTGGACCGCGGCGACGGGGCCGGCGCATTCGGCTGGTTCATGGCCGCCGCCCGCCACGGCGATCTGCGCGCGCTCAACATGGCCGGGCGCTGTCACGAACATGGCTGGGGCGTGCCGGCCGATGCGGCACGCGCGGCCGCGCTCTATCGCGCCGCCGCCGCCGGCGGGGACGCGTGGGCGGCGTTCAATCTCGCCGATCTTTATGCCCGCGGCGAAGGCGTGGCGCGCGACGACGCTGCCGCGCATGCCCTCTATGCCGGCGCGGCCCGCGGCGGTGTCGCCAAGGCCCTGAACATGCTGGGTCTTCTCGCCGAGGAAGGCCGTGGCGGGCCCGCAGACACGGCGGCCGCACGGGCCTATTTCCGCGCCGGCGCCGCTGCCGGCGATTGCTGGGCGGCCTTCAACGAGGCGCGGCATCTTCTGGCAGAAGGCGAGCGCGGTGCCGCAGCGGCGCGGCTGGAGCAGGCGCTGGCCGCGGGCTATCCGGGCTTTCATGCGGCCATGGCAGCTGCACTGGAGGGCGCGGCCGACCCGGCGCTTGCCGCCCTCGCGCGCCGCGCCCGCCGCCTTGCCGGGGCTGCCGGCAAGAGCGGGCGGGCGCAATGAGCGGGCCCCGGACGATTCCCGCCGACGTGGTCTGCCTTGAGGACTACGAACGCCATTTTCTGGCCGGTGCCGACCCCGCCCTTGCCGCCTATGTGCTGGGCTCTGCCGGCGATGGCGAGACGCGGCGGGCCAACCGTGCGGCCTTCCGGCGCCATGTGCTGATGCCGCGGGCGCTGGCGGATGTGCGGGCCGGCAGCGTGGCGACCACGCTGTTCGGCCGGCCGATGGCCGCGCCGGTGATCATCGCCCCCACCGCCTTTCACCGGCTCGTCGACCCGGCCGGGGAGATTGCGACCGTGCAGGCCGCCGCCGCCACGGACACATGGATGTGCGTCAGCCTTGAGGCCAGCGTTGCGCTGGAGGAGGTTGCCGCCGCCGCGGCCGCGCCGCTCTGGATGCAGCTCTGCCTGCGCCCGCGCCGGGCGGAAACGCTGGCGCTGGTGCGGCGGGCCGAGGCTGCCGGCTATGCCGCTCTGGTGGTCACGGTGGATGCGCCGGTCTCCGGCCTGCGCAATCAGCAGCAGCGGACGGGTTTCCGCCTGCCGCCGGGCATCGTGGCCGCCAATCTGGCCGGCTTCCCGCCGGATGATCCGTTGCCGGCCACGGGCAGCCCGGTGTTTCAGGGGCTGATGGCGCGCGCGCCGGGGTGGGCCGATATCGCGTGGCTTGTGGGCGAAACCCGGCTGCCGGTGGTGCTGAAGGGCCTTCTCAATCCGCTGGATGTCGCCCCGGCGCTGGCGGCGGGCGCTGCGGGCCTCATCGTTTCCAACCATGGCGGGCGCACGCTGGACGGGCTGCCGGCCAGCCTCGATGCGCTGCCGGGTGTCGTCGCCGCGGTGGCGGGCCGGGTGCCGGTGCTGATGGACGGCGGCATTCGCCGCGGCACGGATATCGTGCGTGCGCTGGCGCTGGGGGCTGCTGCGGTGCTGGTCGGCGCCCCGGTGATGGCGGCGCTTGCGGTCGGCGGGGCGGCGGGCGTTGCCCATGTGATGACCATTCTGCGTGGCGAGCTGGAAATCGCGCTGGCGCTGCTCGGCCGCGACAGTCCGGCGGCGCTGGACCGCAGCGTGCTGGCGGAGCGCCCGCCGCCGGGCTAGTGACGCGGCCGCGCCAGCCAGAGCGCCTGCGCACGCGCCAGCGCCTCGCCGAAGGCGGCGTCGGGGTTGCCCGAAAGGCAGACCAGCGCCGTTGCGGCGGTGTGCAGGATGGTGGCCTCAACCTGTTCGTCGCGGGCCGTGCCGTCCCAGATGGCGGCCATGAACTCGCGCTGGGTAAAGGGGCCGCGTGCCGGCGAGGGCGCCGTTCTGACCGAGGGTACCAGAAGGTTGCATGCCGTGCCGCCGGCCAGCCGGTAGAGCGTGGTGGCGCGCACCGGCGAAAGCTGCACAAAGCCGCGAATGGAGCCGACGACCGCCAGATTGGCGGTGCCGAGCAGCTGCGCGACGTCGCGGTAGAGGTCGCGGCGCGCCCCGGCGGCAGCCCCGGTCACCATGGCCGGCGCATCCATGGGGTTGAGCAGGGGCATCATCTCGTGCAGCAGCGTGCGGGTGGCGAGCAGACGGTAGAGGCCCATCAGGCTCTGCAGCTGCGGCTGAAAGGCGCCGAGCGGCAGATAGGCCACGCCCTCCCGCCCGAGCCGGGCGCGCGCCTCGGCAAGACTGAGGCAGACCGGAATGCCGGCGACGCCGGCCGCCAGCTCCAGCTTGCCGCCCTCCGGGCCTTGCCCGCACTGGCCGTGCACCAGCACCCGGTAGCCGGCTGCCGCCACCAGCCGGGCCGAAAGCAGCAGCCACGGCGTGTGCCGCCAGTTCGGCGACAGATAGGCCGGCCAGTCCAGATCCGGGCCCGGTCCGGCACCGGCCGTTGCGGCGATATCGTCCGCGATGTGGCCGCGGGCCGCCGCCACGAAGCCGGCGATTTCCGGCACCGTCGGACCGCGTGTCTGGATGGCGGCCAGCAGCGCGCCGATCTGCACCGGATCGGCCTCGCCGGCGAGAATGATCGCCAGCGCATCGCGCGCTTCGCCGAAGGCCAGCGGCCGCCCCGGGGCGGTGGCGATCACCGAGACATATTTCGCCAGCCGCTGCTGCGGGCCGGCCTCGGCGGTGATGGCCGCCATGCGCCGGGCGATGTGCTCCGGCGAGGGCATCGCCTCCAGCACCTCGGCACGGGTCACGGCCAGCGGCCGGGTCGGAACCCGGCTGGCGCCCAGCCAGTCCTGTCCGCTCAGGCCCTCCACGGAGACCGGCTCATGGCCCGTGGGATCGAGCAGGTTGTGGGCATCGGAAACCAGAATGCGCACCCGCGCCCGCAGGGTCTCGGCAAACGGCGTCGGCACCATGCCGCGGCCGGTGCGGGTCAGGATGCGGTCGCCATAATAGCTGCGCAGCTCACCCAGAAGCCGGCTCATGGCCGATGTCTGCTGCCCCAGCAGCGCCGCCGCGCCGCTGACGGAACCGGTGGAGAGCAGCGCATCGAGTGCCACCAGCAGGCGGATCCGGTGAAACAGGTTGGCCCCGTCCGCGCCCCGCGCGCCGTCTGCCGCGTGCATCTGCCAGTTCACTGCCGTCGCCCCTTTTGCCGCCGCCGGCCGGCACCGCCGGCGCGGTGCTGCGAATGCCGGAAGGCCGCGCGCCGCCGCGGCGCACCGGGCTGCCGGAATTCAGAAAATGCCGGTGCCCTGCCGCATCCGCGAGCCGGCCCGTCCGGGGGGCCATGGCGACAGGTCACTGAGACGCGCGCGATCTTCTGCGCCGTTGCGGGGTATGTCAAGTTTTGATGATTTATCTATTTGGAATTATTAAAAAATATCAGCGTTGACGGGCTGTGTGCGGCTTCACTAAGTGAGCATCTGAACCGTCTTCGGCGCGTGTCGTGAGTTTATAATCATTCTGACATTGCGCATCATCATGCGGATGATGACATGAAATTTGCCTGCCTGCGCAAGTTGTTTTACGTCGCTGTGGCGACCTGCTGCATTGGTGCCGCCTTGCCGGCCGTGGCCGACGAAATCGTCGTGCAGCACAGCCGTGGCGAGACCCGCCTGCCGGAGCGGCCGAAGACGGTGGTGGCGTTCGACCTGTCGGCGATCGACACGCTGAGCACGCTGGGCGTTGCCGTGGCCGGCATGCCGCGCATTGCTGCCCTGCCGGCCTTTCTGAAGGATCGCGACCTTGCCGCGGCTGTGCCGGTCGGCACGCTGTTCGAGCCCGACTACGAGGCCGTTGCCGCGCTCCGGCCGGATCTGATCATCGTGGGCGGCCGCTCGGCGGCGAAATATGACGATCTGGCGAAGATCGCGCCGACGGTGGATCTGAGCCTCGACGACCGCGCCTACCTGAAAAGCGCGGAAGCCAACATCGCCACCCTCGCGCGCCTGTTCGGCAAGGAAGATCTGGCCCGCGGAAAGCTCGCCGCGCTGAACGCTGCCGTGGACGCGCTGAAGGCGAAGACGGCCGGGGCCGGCAGCGGCCTGATGGTGCTGACCACCGGTGGCCGCATGAGCACCTTCGGTGCCGGCTCGCGCTTCGGCATCCTGTTCACCGATTTCGGCATGAAGCAGGTCAATCCGGATATCAAGATCGGCCTTCACGGGCAGCCGGTCTCGTTCGAGTACATTCTCGCGCAGAACCCCGACTGGCTGTTCGTGCTCGATCGCGATGCCGCCATCGGCCGGGAAGGGGAGGCCGCGAAGGCGTTGCTCGACAACGCGCTGGTCGGCGAAACCACGGCGTGGAAGCGCGGGCAGGTCGTCTACCTCGATGCCGCGGCGTGGTATCTCGTCGGCGGCGGCCTGACAGCGCTGCAGGTCATGACGGACCAGCTCAATGGCGCCCTCGGCAGCCATTAGGGCGATGGCGGCGGGGCGGGTGCAGTGAGGCTGGTTCTTGGCTGCGCGGGGCTTGCGGTGCTGGCGCTTGCCAGCCTGCTGGCCGGCGCCGGCGGGTTCGATCTGCCGGCCGTTGCCGCCGGTCGCGCCCTGCCGCACGGGCTGATGGTACTGGCCGAAAGCCGGCTGCCGCGCACCGTTGCGCTCATGCTCGCCGGAGCCGGCATGGCGATTTCCGGGCTGATTTTGCAGGTGCTGGTGCGCAACCGGTTCGTCGAACCCTCGGTGGCCGGCACCACGGAGGCCGCCCGGCTGGGCATGCTGACGGTCATGATCCTCGCCCCCGGCCTTGCGCTGCCGCTGAAGATGCTGGTTGCGGCGGTTTTCGGTCTGGCGGGCACCGCGCTGTTTCTGGCGCTGCTGCACCGCCTGCCGCTGCGCGATGCGCTGATGGTGCCGCTCGCCGGCATCATGCTCGGCGGCGTGCTGAATGCGCTGACCGCGTTCATCGCCTACCGGCTCGATATGATGCAGTCGGTGGCCGCCTGGTCGGGCGGCGATTTCTCCGCCGTGCTGCGCGGGCGCTATGAAATCCTGTGGGTCGCCTTCGGGCTGATCGTGCTGGCCTATATCGCTGCCGACCGCTTCACGCTGGCCGGGCTGGGCCGGGATTATGCGCTGGGCCTCGGGCTGAATTACCGCGCCGTGCTGCTGGCCGGCATGGTCATCGTGGCGCTGGTGTCGGCGGCGGTGGTGGTCACCGTCGGCGTGGTGCCGTTCCTCGGTCTGATCGTGCCCAATCTGGTCAGTCTGGCGCTCGGCGACAACCTGCGCCGGGCCCTGCCGTGGACCGCGCTGTGCGGCGCGGGCCTGCTGATGGCCGCCGACATCCTCGGCCGCAGCCTGAACCCGCCGTTCGAGGTGCCGGTCGGCGTCATTCTCGGGGTGGCCGGCAGCGCCGCCTTCCTCGTGCTGCTGCTGCGGGGCCGCGCCCGTGTCGCCTGACCGCCGCCGCGCCGTGCGGCTTCGCCTCTGCCTGCTCGGCCTGCTGGCGCTTGGCGCCGGCGTTGCCTTCATGGGGCTTGGCGCGGGCGGCAACTGGGCCTTCGTGCTGCCGTTCCGCGCCGTCAAGCTGGCGGCGCTGGTGCTGGTGGGGGCCGCCGTTGCCATCGCCACGGTGCTGTTCCAGACCCTGACGCACAACCGCATCCTGACGCCGTCGCTGATCGGCTTCGATGCGCTGTACGGCCTGCTGCAAACCGTGATGGTGGCCGGGCTCGGTCTGCCGGGCATCATGGGGACCGATCCGCGCCTCGTCTTCCTGCTCACCGTGGTGCTGATGGTGGGGCTGTCGCAGGTCTTCTTCCGCCTGCTGCTGGAGCGCGCCGGCGCCAGCCTGACGCTGCTGCTGCTGGCCGGCATCCTGTGCGGCACCTTCTTCCGCAGCCTGGCCGAACTCATCCAGCGCATGCTGAACCCCAACGATTTCGTCGTGTTGCAGGACCGGCTGTTTGCCAGCTTCAACAGCGTGGACGAAAGCCGGCTCGCGCTGGCAGCGGTACTGGTGGCGGGCGCGGGTCTTGCCGCCCTGCCGCTGGTGCGCCGTTTCGATGTGATGGCACTGGGGCGCGAGCGGGCCATTGCCCTCGGCCTCGATTATCGCCGCACTGCGCGGCAGATACTCAGTCTGGTGGCGGTTCTGGTTTCCGTTTCCACCGCCCTTGTCGGGCCGGTCACGTTCTTCGGCCTGCTGGTGGCCAATCTCGCCTGGGCGCTGCTGCCCACGCACCGCCATGCAGCGGTGCTGCCGGGCGCGGTGCTGATTGCCGTCATCACGCTCGTCGGCGGGCAGGCAGTGCTGGAGCGGCTGCTGCATTTTGCAACGGCGCTGCCGGTGGTCATCGAATTTGCGGGCGGGCTGTTCTTCCTGTCCGTTCTGATGCTGAGGGCGCGGCCATGATCGAAATCGGGCATGTCAGCAAGTCCTACGGGCCGGTGCGGGTGCTGGACGATATCTGCCTCAGCCTGCCGGCGGGCCGGCTCACGGCGGTGATCGGGCCGAACGGGGCCGGCAAGTCCACGCTGTTTTCGGTGATTGCCCGCCTCAGCGCGGCCGATCGCGGGTGCGTGACGGTGGGCGGGCTGGACGTGGCGCGTGCGCCGGGTGCCGAACTCGCCCGGCGGCTGGCGATCCTGCGGCAGGACAACACCGTGCCGGTGCGCCTGACGGTGCGCGAGCTGGTGGCGTTCGGCCGCTATCCCCACAACCGCGGCCGCGCCCGGCCGGAGGACGACGCCCATGTCGGCCGCGCGCTCTCCTTTCTCGGCCTCGACGACCTCTCGGAGCGGTTTCTCGATGCGCTCTCCGGCGGGCAGCGGCAGCGCGCCTTCGTGGCCATGACGCTGGCGCAGGATGCCGATGCGATGCTGTTCGACGAGCCGCTCAACAATCTGGATATCCGCCATGCCGTCAGCCTCATGAAGCTGATGCACCGGCTGACGCGCGAACTGGGCAAGACGGTCGTCGTGGTGCTGCATGACATCAACTTCGCCGCCGCCTATGCGGATTTCATCGTGGCGCTGCAGGATGGCCGGGTACACACCGCCGGCCCGCCGTCCGCGCTGATGCAGCCGGCGGTGCTGGAGAGCCTCTATGGCTGTCCGTTCACCATCGCCGATGTCGGCGGGCGGCCGGTGGCCACCTATTACACCTGAGGCCGGCGGCCGCCTTTCTTGACGGAGCGTCGCCGGCTGCTATCGTCGCCGCCCGCAAGCGACGACGGATTCCCGCCTTGAGTGATGCCACCGCCACCCTGCTGGGGCCCGAGACCCTTGCACAGGAAATCCGGCGCAGCCGGTTCCGTGCCGTCGCCGGCCCCGTGGAGGACGAGGCGGCGGCGCGCCGCTTCATTGCCGGCAACAGCGACGCCTCGGCCGGGCACAACTGCTGGGCCTTCCGCTGCGGCGATACTTATCGTTTCAGCGACGACGGCGAGCCCGGCGGCACCGCCGGCCGGCCGATCCTGCAGGCCATCGAAGGGCAGGGGCTGGACGGCGTGGCCGTGGTGGTGAGCCGCTGGTTCGGCGGCATCCTGCTCGGCAGCGGCGGCCTGATGCGCGCCTATGGCGGCACGGCGGCAGCCTGCCTCAGGGCGGCGGCCCGCCGCCCGCTCGTGCGCCTTGCCCGGGTGTGGATTGCCTGCCCGTTTGCCGAGGATGCCCGCATCCGCGCCCGCCTCGCCGCCATCGCCGGCAGCCGGGTGGAAGACGCGCGCTTCACCGCCAGCGGCGTCTGCCTGTGCGTGGCCCTGCCGGCCGGCGAGGTGGCGGCCTTCACGGCCGGCCTTGCCGACCTGACGCGCGGGCAGGCGCTTGTTTCCGCCACCCCGCCGGCCGGCGACTGACAGGCCGTCGTACGCCCCCGCGCTGCAAGAGCC
>NZ_DAISHT010000009.1:36073-45620 GCF_036822375.1 Pseudoxanthobacter sp.
CCGCGAACCGGAGCGACCGTGAGTCCGGTCCCGCGGCCGTCGTCGTTGCAGAGGGCGCTGCCGCCATGTCGAAGCTGTCAGAGACCGCCGTTGCCGGCATCGCCGGCGACGGGCCCGGTGGCCATGCCGCCGGCGGCGCGCTGCCCGGGGCCGGTGTGCCCAAGGGCGATCGCGAGATTTTCGGTCAGCTCATCTCGCGCGTGGCCCGCTACTGGCGGCGGGCCATCGATCAGGCGATGGCCGAAAGCGGGCTGTCGCAGGCAACCGCCCTGCCGCTGCTGGTGCTTTCGCGGCTGGGGCCGGAGCTGCGACAGGGCGTCATTGCCGATGAACTGGGCCTTGAAGGTCCGTCGCTGGTGCGGGTGGTGGAAATGCTCGTGTCCGAGGGTCTGGTGGAGCGGCGCGAAGACCCGCAGGACCGGCGGGCCCGGCTGCTGCGCCTGACGCCGGCCGGCGTGGCCCGGGTTGCGGAGGTGGAGGCCGCCGTCGCCGGCCTGCGGGCGCGTTTTCTGGACGATCTCGGTGCCGACGAACTCCATGCCGTCGTAACGGGCCTCACCCGCATCGAAGCGGTGCTGGTGCGGGCGCAGCAGCCATGAGCGCCGCGGCAGCCGCACCCGCACCCGCGCCCGCCCGGCCGGCGGCGCCGGGCTGGTTCGCGGGCCTTGGCCGCAACGAGGCGCTGTTTTCTCTCAAGGCCTATGCGGGCGCCATGCTGAGCCTGTGGCTGGCGCTGCAGCTCGATCTGCAGAAGCCGTACTGGGCCATGGCGACGGCCTATATCGTGGCGCAGCCGATGGCCGCCGCGGTCACTTCCAAGGCGGTCTACCGCGCGCTCGGCACGGCGATCGGGGCCGCTGTCGCGGTGGTGCTGGTGCCCAATCTGGTCAATGCGCCGGAACTGCTTTGCCTTGCGCTCGCCGTCTGGGCCGGCGGCTGTCTCTATGTCAGTCTGCTGGACCGCTCGCCGCGCAGCTATGTGGCCATGCTGGCCGGCTACACGGCGGCCATCATCGGCTTTCTCGGCGTGGCGCAGCCGGAGGCGATCTTCGAGACCGCGCTGTCGCGCAGCGAGGAAATTCTCGTCGGCATTGCCTGTTCGGCGGTTGTCAGCCGCCTCGTCCTGCCGCGTGCGCTGGGGCCGGTGCTGTCTCAGCGTCTCGGCGCATGGATGGACGATGCCGGCCGCTGGGCGGGGGAGGTGCTGGCCGGCCGCGCCCCGACCGGGGCCGCGCAGCGCGACCGCCGCCGGCTGGCGGCCGACACCGTGGACATGATGGTGCTGGCCACCCATCTGCCCTACGACACCTCGCCGGCCCGGTATGAGGCCCGGCAGGTGCGCCTTCTGCAGCAGCACCTGATGAGCCTGATGCCGATCCTGTCGGGTATCGAGGATCGTCTGGCGCAACTGCGCGCGGCCGGCCCGGAAGAGGCTGCGCTGCAGGCGCTGTGCGCGGATATCGCCGGCTGGATGGCCGCGCGCGGCGAGAGCCGCGATCCGGACGGAGCCGGTCTGCTGGCCGCCATCGCGGCGCAGGCCGCGCAGTGTCAGGCCGCCGTCGCCGCCCGGCCGCAGTGGCACGGGCTGCTGATGCTGAACCTGACGGAGCGCCTGCGCGAACTGGTGCAGGTGTGGGCCAATGCCTGCCGGCTCTCGTCGGCCATCGCCGGCAACCGGCTGGCCGTGCCGCCCTATCGCACCGCGCTTGGCCGCTATGGCGGCGAGGTGACGCTGCATGCCGACCACGCCATGGCCGCCCTCTCCGGCGTGGCGGTGGCGGTCGGCATTCTCTCCACCTGCGCGCTGTGGATCCTGACCGGCTGGCACGAGGGCGGCGGCGCGGCGCAGATGGCGGCGATCTTCTTCTCGCTGTTCGCGTTTCTCGACAATCCGGTGCCGGTGATGCGCACCTTCACCCGCCTCACCGTCTACGCCATGGTGGCCGTCGGGCTGTTCCAGTTCACGCTGCTGCCATGGGCGGATGGCTTTGCGGCGCTGGCGGCGTTCTGTGCACCGTTCCTGCTGTTCTTCGGCATGCTGATGGCCACGCCGCGCTATGGCCCGCTGGGCTTTCTGATGTGCGTGAACCTGCCGCTGGTGATGATGCTCGACAAGCGGCCGTCGTTCGACTTCGCGCTGTTTCTGAACGGCAGTCTCGCCTCGGTCACCGGGCTGATGGTGGCCACCCTCACGGCGGCGCTGTTCACCAGCCTGACGGCCGAGGAAAGCGTGGCGCGGCTGCTGAAGGCGAGCTGGCGCGATCTGGCCCGGCTGTGCGACGCGCCGCGCGGGGCGGCGCCGGCGGCGCTGGTGCGCCACCTGACAGACCGCTTCGCCCTCGTCGTACAGCGTCTGGTGCTGTTGCCGCCGGGCACCGTGGTGGCGCCGGAGAATGTGATGCGCGAACTGCGCATCGGCCTCAACATTGCAGACCTGAAGGCGCTGTCGCCGCTGCCCGGCGGGGCGGCCGGCGCGGCGCTGGGGGCGCTGGGGCCGGCACTGGCCGGGCACTTCCGCTCCGGCCGGCCGTTCGCCCCGCCGGCAGCCGGTGCGGCGGCCGCGCTTATCGGGCGGATCGATGCCGCGCTGGTGGCCTGTCTGGCGGCCGGCGGCACGCAGGCGACTGCGGCGGTGCGGGCGCTCGTCGGGCTGCGCCACGGACTTTTCCCCGATGCGCCGGCGCCGGATCTGCCGGCGCCCGCCATCCGGCCGGAGGCACGGTCATGAACGGCGAATTCGATCTCTACGGCGTGTTCCTGCCGCGGCTTCTGGTGTGCGGCATCGCGGCGCTGTTTCTGATGCGGTTCATCACCCGCCTCATGGCGCGCTGGCGGCTCTACCGGCTGCTCTGGCATCCGCCGCTGGTCGATGCGGCCGTCTTTATCCTCTGCGTCAGCCTCTTGAACGTTCTCATCAGTCGGGTCTGATCATGGCCGGTTCCCTGCCGCGCCTCGTGCGCGTGGTTCTCACCCTCATCCTCGTGGCGGCGGCCATCGTCGCCGGCCAGTCGCTGTGGTCCTATTACATGGATGCGCCTTGGACCCGCGACGGCCGCATCCGCGCCGACGTCGCCCGCATCGCGCCCGATGTCTCCGGCCCCGTCGAGGCGGTTCTGGTGGCCGACAACAGCCATGTGAACAAGGGCGACGTGCTGTTTCGCATCGACAGCACGCGCTTCCAGATCGCCCGCGAGCAGGCCGAAGCGGCGCTTGAAAACGCCGAGGCGGTGCGCGAGCAGGCCGGCCGCGACCTTGCACGCTATCGCCAGCTGAGCGAGATTTCCGTGAGCCGGCAGAAGCTTGAGGAAGTCACCACCGCCGCCACGCAGGCCGAGGCGGCGGCGCGGCGGGCGCGGGCGGACCTTGAGGTCGCGCGCCTCAATCTGGAGCGCTCGCAGGTGCGGGCGCCGCTGTCGGGTGTCGTCACCAATTTCTCGCTGCGTCCCGGCAACTATGTGTCGGCCGGGCAGCCCGTGGTGGCCCTCGTCGACGACGGCTCCTACCATGTGCAGGGCTATTTCGAGGAGACGAAGCTCGACCGCATTCATGTCGGCGACCGGGCCGTCATGCACCTGATGGGCTCCGATGCCACCCTGAGCGGCCGGGTGGAGAGCGTCAGCACGGCCATCGAAGACCGCGAGCGCAGCGATTCCGCCAGCCTTCTGGCCAACGTCAACCCGACTTTCAGCTGGGTGCGGCTGGCGCAGCGTGTGCCGGTGCGCATCAGCATCGACAAGGCTCCGGAAGACACGAAGGTGGTGGCCGGGCGCACCGTGACGGTCACCATCGTGCCCGGGCAGGACCATCGCGGCGGATGAGGCGCGGCCGGGGGTGGCGAAGTTTGGCTGCATTCTGCCCGGCCGCTTCCTGAACCGGCGCGGGTTTGCCATTCTGGCCGGCAGTTGCCATGGCCGGGAGGCGCCCGATGACCGATGCCGGAAAACGCCGCTTTGCCCGGCCGATGACGCTTGCTGCCGCCGTCTGCGGCGCTCTGGCGCTGGCCGCCCCGGCGGCCGGTGCCGCGGGAAGTGCGGGCGATGGCGAAGCCGTGTCCGGCCCGCTGCGCGACCAGCGCTATTGCGAACTGCTGCCGGTGCACCTCAGTTTCGCCGGCCCGGTCGCGACGGTCTACAACACCATCGGCCACGGCAACTGCCCGCAGGCGGAATGGGCCGCGCTGACGGCGGCCGAACTGCGCCGCACCTTCGGCGGCATCACGGTCATCCGTAACGGCCCGCGTTATTTCATCATGGACCGCATTGTCGGCGCGGGCGCGACGGCGGCCGGCGACAGCGTGGAACTGGGCGGCATCACGCTGGTGCGGCGGGCGGAACTGACCCTGCCATGGTCGGTGCTGTGGGCTGAGCGCGAGCCCTGGCACGAGCAGACGGTGGAGCGCGAGACCGTCTACCGGTTCGATGCCGGCAAGCCGCTGTTCGAACTGACGGGGCCGGACGGCAGCACCTATGTGATGCAGTCTTATTCGCGCATCGTCGATCCGACCCTGTCCTATGCCGACCTGCCCGGGCTCGGCAGCCGGCTGAAGCTGCCGGCCGGCTGGTCCTACCGTATGCGCGTTCCCGAGGCCGATGTGGTGCTCAGCGCCGGCGGGCGCGCGGTGGTGCTGCAGGACGATCTCACCAACACCTATCAGAAGATGCAGCCCGCCCGGCCCTGAGCCGGCAAAGGCGACGGGCGCCGGATTGTGCTTGCCCGCTGCCCGGCGGCGGGCGGATAATAAGTTTTGCCTCCCGCGGTCACAGCGGGCGCCAGACCCGCAGGGGAGGCGCGGAGGAAAAGGCCGTGTCTGTCTCGTCTGTCCTGACGGCGCAGACGCTGCCGCAGATGCTGGCGGCAACGGTGCGTCGTTTTCCCGATCGGCCGGCGATCGATTTTTTCGGCCGGCGTATGACTTACCGCGCCTTCGGCGCGGCGGTGGAGGCCACGGCCGCCGGTCTTCAGGATCGCGGTATCGGCAAGGGCGACCGGGTGGGTCTGTGCCTGCCGAACTGTCCCGCCGCGGTCATCTTCTATCAGGCCGTGCTCGTCGCCGGGGGCGTGGCCGTCAGTCTCAATCCGCTGGAGGTGGAAGCCGAACTGGAGCACCAGTTGCGCGACAGCGGGGCGAAGCTGGTCGTGGTGCCGGATCTGGCGGTCATCTACGACAAGATCGGCGCGGTTGCCGACCGCATCCCCGGCCTTGGCGTCGTGGTGTGTTCCTTTGCGGCCATGCTGCCGCCGCTGCGCGGCTTTGCCTTTCGCCTGCTGCACTGGCGCGCGCGCGTCCGCCATCTCAGGAACGGCCGCGACGTGGATGCGGCGCAGCTCGCCGCACCCGGGCGGCAGCCCGTTGCGGTGGCGGTGCACCCGGCGGATCTGGCAGTGCTGCAATATACCGGCGGCACCACCGGGCCGCCCAAGGGCGCCATGCTGACCCATGCGGCCATTGCCGCCAATTGCCGGCAGATCCTCGCCTTCGCGCCGTTTCTGCGGCCCGGCGAAGAGCGGGTTCTGGGTGTGCTGCCGCTGTTTCATGTGTTTGCGATGACCGTGGTGATGAACCTCGCCATCGTGCTCGGCGCGGAGATGATCCTGCTGCCGCGCTTCGATCTGAAGCCGTTGCTGCGGGTGATCGCCCGTCGCCGCCCGACGCTTTTCCCCGGCGTGCCGACCCTGTTCGGCGCCATTGCGGGTGCCGGCACGAAGCCCCCGCCGGATCTCACCTCAGTGCGCTTCTGCATCTGCGGTGCCGCCCCGCTCAGCCCGCAGACACGTATCCGCTTCGAGGCCCTGACCGGCTGCCGGCTTCTGGAAGGCTATGGCCTGACCGAGGCGTCTCCGGTGGTGTCCTGCAATCCGCCGGATGCGGTGCGCGACGGCACGGTGGGCGTGCCGCTGCCGGAAACCGAGATCGCCGTGCTCGATACCGTCACCGGCGCGCGGCTGACGGCCGCCGGGGCGCGCGGCGAGATCGTGGTGCGCGGGCCGCAGGTGATGGCCGGCTACTGGCGCCAGCCGGAGGAGACCGCCGCGGCGCTGGCCGGCGGCTGGCTGCACACCGGCGATGTGGGGTGCCTCGATGCCGACGGCTACCTGACCGTGGTCGACCGGCTGAAGGATGTGATCTTCTGCGGCGGCTACAATGTCTATCCCAGCACCATCGAGGCGGTGCTGCGCCAGCACCCGGCCGTGGCGGAAGCCGCCGTGGTGGGGGTGCCGGACAGCTATCGCGGCGAGGCGCCGCTGGCATTCGTGGTTCTGAAGCAGCCCGGCGCTGCGACGGCGGCCGAAATCGAAGCCTTCGTCCGCCCGCGGCTGTCGCCCATCGACCGTCCGCGCGCGGTGGAGCTGCGCGCCAGCCTGCCGATGACGCTGGTGGGCAAGCCCAGCCGCCGCCTGCTGGCCGGCGAGGCGCGGCGGGCGGCTGCCGGCCCGGCCTGAAACGACGACGGCACCGGCGCCCGAAAGGCGCCGGTGCCGCGTGGCTGCCGGTGCGGCGCGCCCGTCAGGGCGCCGGCGGCGTGTGGCCGTGATGGCCGCGCGAGGTATCGCGCAGCACCACATAGATGGCCGGGATGACCAGCACCGTGAGCAGGGTGGACGAGGCCAGGCCGAACAGCAGCGAAATCGCCAGCCCCTGGAAGATCGGGTCGGACAGGATCGTTGCCGCGCCGATCATGGCGGCGAGTGCCGTCAGCAGGATCGGCTTGAAGCGCACGGCACCGGCCTCGATCACCACGTCATGCAGGGTCTTGCCCGGCGCGCCGCCGTGGCGGATGAAATCCACCAGCAGGATCGAGTTGCGCACGATGATGCCGGCAAGCGCGATGAAGCCGATCATCGACGTGGCGGTGAAGGCGGCATGGAACATCCAGTGGCCGATGAGGATGCCGATCAGCGTCAGCGGCACCGGCACGAGGATGACCAGCGGCAGCTTGAACGAGCCGAACTGCGCCACCACCAGCACATAGATGCCGACGAGGGCCACCATGAAGGCGCCGCCCATGTCGCGGAACGTCACCCACGTCACTTCCCACTCGCCGTCCCACAGCACGGTCGGGGTCGATTCATCGGCCGGCTGGCCGTGCAGCGCGATCTGCGGCTTCGGCAGGTTGCCCCAGTCGTGCGCCTCGATGCGGCGGTCCACCTCGATCATGCCATAGATCGGGGCCTCGAACGCACCGGCCAGTTCGGCCTGCACCATGTCGGTGAAACGGCCGTCGCGGCGATAGATGGTGGGGGAGCCCGGCTCGGTGGTGGCGCGCACCACATCGCCGAGCTGCACCACCGCGCGGTTGCCGGGCTGGGCGTTGGCGGCCACCGGGGTGGAGGCGAGCCGCTCGCTCCAGGTCAGATCGTTCTTCGGCAGGCGCACGATGATCTCAATGGGGTCGCGCCCGTCGCCGCGGTGCGAATAGCCCACCGGCAGCCCGCCGACGAGAGCGCGGATGGTGTCGTAGACATCGCCCTGCTCCACGCCGAAGAACTCCAGCCGGTCCTGATCGATCTCAAGGCGCAGCCGCGGTCGCGGATCGCCGATGGAATCGTCCACGTCGACGATGAACGGCACGTCGTGGAAGATCGACTTCACCTCCGCCGCCACCTTGCGGCGCGTGGCGGCATCGGGGCCGTAGACCTCGGCGATGAGGGTTGCCATCACCGGCGGGCCGGGCGGCACCTCCACCACCTTCAGGCTGCCGCCTTCCGGCAGCTTCAGGGCCCGGGTCAGCTTTTCGCGCAGTTCCAGCGCCACCTGATGGCTCGGCCGCTCGCGCTCGGCCTTCGGTGCGAGCGTGACGGCAAGTTCGCCAAGCTCCGGCGACTGGCGGAAGTAGAAGTGGCGCACGAGGCCGTTGAAGTTGAACGGCGCAGGCGTGCCGGCATAAAGGTCGATGGCGCGCACCTCCGGCAGGTCGCGGGCGACATCGGCGGCCTGCGTCAGCACCCGGGCGGTGTCCTCAAGGCTTGCGCCCTCCGGCAGATCGAGGGTGACGGCGAGTTCCGACTTGTTGTCGAACGGCAGCAGCTTCACCGTGACATCGCGGGTGTAGAACAGCACCATCGAGGCCAGCGTTGCCGCGCCGACGACGAGCAGGAAGGTCCATGCCCGCGCGCGGCTGGCCAGAATCGGCTCGGCGACGCGGCGATAGAGATGGCCGAGCCGGCCTTCGCCATGGGTGCCGCCATGAGCGCCGTCATGTGCCGCGGCGCCGGCCTTTTTCGGGGCGAGCTTCAGCATCAGCCAGGGCGCAACCGTCATCGCCACGAAGAACGAGAACGCCATCGCGGCCGAGGCATTGACCGGAATGGGGGCCATGTAGGGCCCCATCATGCCGGAGACGAACAGCATCGGCAGCAGCGCGGCGATCACCGTCAGCGTGGCGACGACGGTGGGGTTGCCCACCTCGGCCACCGCCTCGACGGCCGCGCTCACCCGGTTGCGCCCGTCGTGCATGCCCCAGTGGCGGGCGATGTTCTCCACGACGACGATGGCATCGTCGACCAGAATGCCGATGGAGAAGATGAGCGCGAACAGGCTGACGCGGTTGATGGTGTAGCCCATGACCAGCGCCGCAAACAGCGTGAGCAGGATGGTCGTGGGGATGACGATCAGCGTCACAGACGCCTCGCGCCACCCGATCGCAACCGCAATCAGGATGACGATGGAGACGGTGGCGAGCGCCAGATGGAACAGCAGCTCGTTCGCCTTCTCGTTGGCGGTCTCGCCATAATCGCGCGAGACGGAGACGGCGATGTCGTCGGGAATGAGCCGGCCCTTCAGGCTCTCCACGCGCTCGCGCAGCGCTCCGGCTACCACCACGGCGTTGGCGCCGGCGCGCTTGGCAACGGCCACGCTCACCGCCGGCGCGGTCTGCCACGCGCCATCCGCAGCCTTTGCAATGCGCTGCACGCGGCTGTCGTCAGGGGCGGGCGCCAGCACGATGCGCGCCAGATCGCGCACATAGACCGGGCGGCCGTCGCGGGTCGTGACCAGCAGCAGGCCGATGTCGGGAATGCCCGACAGGGTCTGGCCGGCCACCAGCGTGCGGGTCTGGCCGGCCTCGCGCACCGGGCCGGCGACGAACGAGCGGTTGGCGCCCTGCACCTTGGCGAGGAGCTGCTGCAGGGTCACGCCATAGAGGGCGAGCTTTTCGGGATCGGGTTCGACGCGGATCTGCGGCGCCCGGCCGCCGGACACGAAGCTGAGGCCGACATCGTCGACCTTGGCGAGTTCCGATTTTAGCTCGTCGGCGAGCTGGTAGAGCGCGGCATCGTCCCAGCGCCCGGCGGCGTCCGCCTTCGGCGACAGGGTGAAGACCACGATCGGCACGTCGTTGATGCCGCGCCCGACGATCAGCGGCTCGGGAATGCCGATGGGCAGCCGGTCGATATTGGCGCGGATCTTCTCGTGCACGCGCAGGATGGCATCGTCGGCATTGGTGCCGACATCGAAGCGCGCCGTGACCATGACCTTGTCGTCCACGGTCTGGCTGTAGACGTGCTCGACATTGTCGATGGCCTTGACGATGGTCTCCAGCGGCTTGGT
>NZ_DAISHT010000010.1:0-11409 GCF_036822375.1 Pseudoxanthobacter sp.
GCGGGGCGTGCGGTCCGGGGCCACCTTGAGGGCGCGGCCGGTCCGGCGCGGTGTTCTCAGGCCGGGGTGTGGGAAAGGGTGCGGCGGCAGAGCGCCAGCAGCACGACGCAGAACACCGCGAACACCGTGCAGAACGCCACGATGGCGGCGGCAAGGCCGATGACATCGGCCACGAAGCCGACCGCCAGAATCGGCACGATGGTGCCGAGATAGGCGATGCTGAAATAACTCGCCAGAATGGCCGCCCGGTCGGTGCTGCCGGAGATGGTGTTGACCAGCACCAGCCCGGACATGAACGACAGGCCGTGGCCGGTGCCGATGGTGACGACGGCGAGCGCGAACAGCACCGTGCTGCCGCCGGAAACCGCCGCAGCCAGCAAAACCACCCCGACAACCAGTATGGCGAGGGCAAAGGGCAGGCAGCGGTGCGGCGGCAGGCGCCGGGCGGGAAACTGCACCGAGGCAGAGAAGAACAGCACCGTCGCCACCGCCGTGCCGCTGACGGCCGGCCCGCGCCACGGCAGCAGCGTTTCGATCAGCGACGGCGCCAGCGAGGCCAGCAGGCTGAACAGCGCATAGGCGGAGAAGGTGGCGAACGAGGCGACCAGAAAGCCGGCCCGCACCTTGCCCGCCGGCATCCCGAGCCGCGGCCGCAGCGAGACGCGACCGGCCAGCCGGTGCCGCCGGTCCGGCAGGAGGGAGAGGCCGGTCAGGATGGCTGCGATCAGCACCATGGCCGCCAGATAGGGCGTGACCAGCGGCATCGGCGCCAGCGCCGCCACAAGGCCGCACACCAGCGGGCCGAGGCCGAACCCGGCCATCGTCGTGATGGAGGCAACCAGCGAGGCCTGCCCGCGCCCGCCCGGCTCCAGCATGAGCAGGCCGAGGGTCGCCGCGGTGGTGATGGTGCCTGAGGCGAAGCCGATCAGGATGCGCCCCAGTCCGAGGGCCGCCACCCCGGTGCGGCTGTCGGATATGCCGGCCGCCGCTGCCGAAAGGGCGAGCCCGCCGAGCAGCACCACCAGCGCACCGCGCAGCACCACCACCGGATCGATGTGATCCGACAGGCGGCCGAGAAACAGGAAGGCGACCATCACCGCCACCATATAGACCACATAGACCACGGTGACGGTGGCGCTGTGGATGCCCCACAGCTGTTCGTAAAGCGGGTAGAGCGGGCTTGCCATGGTTGCGCCCATGGTGCCCCCGCCGAGCGCCATCGCAACGAGAATGAAGGGCGTCCACGATGCGGACCGGCTCTTGACCACGGCGATTGTCCTGTGACCGGGCGTTCTTCAGGCAGTCGCGGCATGGCCGGGGCTGACACGGGCGGGGAGCGATGTCGCAGGACCGGCGCCGGCGCATCGACGGGCTTCAAATGACCCGCTGGTCAGTTTAAAGTCAAGAGACAAACAGGCGGAACCACGAACGGGCAGAACCGCAGAAGGGCAGAGCCGCAGAACGGGCAGAACCGCAGAACGGGATGGGGACGTTGTCATGAGCGAAGACGAGCATCCGGCACGGACGGCCGGCAGCGGCACCGGGCGCACGCGGGGCCCGAGCCCGGAAAAGACCGCCCGCACCCGCGCCGCCATTCTGGCCGCCGCCATGGCGGAGTTTCTGGAGCGCGGCTTTGCTGCGGCCACCATGGCGGGGATTGCCCGGCGCGCCGGCATCGCCAAGGGGACATCCTACCTTTATTTTGAAACGAAGGAGGCGCTGTTTGCCGGCATCGTGCAGGATGTCGTCACCAGCCCGCTGTGCGATGCGGAGAACCAGCCGATTGCGGACGGCGAGACGGTGGCGGACTATTTCCGCCGGACCCTGCTGCCGGTGATGGCCTCCGTGGAGGAGGCCGGGCGCGCCGCCGTGGCGCGGCTGGTGATTGCCGAGGGCGCGCGGTTCCCGTTTCTGATCTCCACCTATCGGGAGGCCGTCTATGCGCCGTTTCTGACGCACCTGCGCCGCTGCGCGCAGCTGGCGGTGGCGCGCGGGGAACTGAAGGACGACACGCTGGTGCGCCTGCCGCACCTGCTGGCTGCGCCGCTGTGGATCGCCATTCTCAATAACGGCGTTCTGGCGCCGGGCGAAGCGGTGGATCCGGCAAGCCTGTTCGACGCCCAGATCCGGCTGGCGTTCGGCGAGGCCGCCCCGGCGGCCGGCGCCCGCTGACGGGCGCTGCGGCCCGCGCCGGCGAGGGGCGCCGTCAGGGGCGCGGCAGAATGCCGTTCAGCAGCACGTTCAGCAGGTTATCCCGCGCTGCGGCAAAGAACGCCGGGTTGCTGAGGTCGCTCTGCGTCAGCGCACGGACCTGAACGGTGAAGTCGGCATAATGCTGGGTGGTGGCCCAGATGGTGAAGATGAAGTGCAGCGGATCCATGGGCGCCAGTTTGCCGGCGGCGATCCACTGCCGCATGGTGGCTATCTTCTCTTCCACCATGGTCTTCAGCGGGCCCGTCAGCAGCGGCATCAGGTAGGGCGCGCCCTGAATGATCTCCATCGCGAACAGGCGCGAGGCGGCCGGCTTGTCGCGCGAGGCTTCCAGCTTGCGCACGATATAGGCCCCGATGGCGGCCGCCGGCTCCTGCGTCTCGTCCATTTCGCCCAGCGGCACCACCCACATTTCCAGCGTCTGGGCGAGCGCGGCGCTGTAAAGCGCCTCCTTGGAGGGGAAATAGTAGAGCAGGTTCGGCTTGGACATTCCCGCCGCTTCCGCGATGTCGCCGATGCGGGCGCCGTGGAAGCCATAGGCCGAGAACACCTCCGTGGCCGCATCGAGGATGCGTTCCATGTTCGCCTCGCCGGCGCGCGTGCGGGCGCGCGTGGGGGTGCCCTCGCGCGCGGCGGCGGCCAGCCCCGCTGCCGCGTCCAAAGACTCCGCGACAGCAGCAGGTCGATCGTTCATCATTGGGCAGCGATGCCTATTTCTTGTCCAATTGGTCAAATGATGGCGGCCGGCAGGAGGCAGGCCCGGCGGGCATTCTAGACAGAACTGGCCATCACGCGGTGATTTTTCACGATTCGGCGACTGGCACGTTGTTTGCGATCAATAATCGGTTGTCCGGCGGGGCGGCGGCTGCCGTCGCAGGGCGGATGCAGGCGATCCCCGCGGGCGGGAATTCTGGAGTGACGGCATGAGTGGAAGCGGTATCCGGCCGGACGGGGCAGCCGGGGCGAAGCCGCCCGCAACGGTGATCGCGATCCGCGATCTCAACCTGACCTATGCCACGGCCGACGGTCCGGTTTTTGCGCTGAGCAACGTCAATCTGGATATCGCCACGGGCGAGTTCGTGTCGCTGATCGGGCCTTCCGGCTGCGGCAAGACCACGCTGATGCGCGCCATCGCCGATCTGGAGCAGCCCACCTCCGGCAGCCTGCTGGTCGACGGGCTCAGCCCGGAAGAGGCCCGGCTCGGCCGGCACTACGGCTATGTGTTTCAGGCCCCGGCGCTTTACCCCTGGCGCACGATCGAGCGCAACGTGATGCTGCCGCTGGAAATCATGGGCATGAAGGGCGACGAGCGGCGGGCCCGCGCCCGCCGGCAGCTCGAACTCGTCAACCTCAAGGGCTTCGAGCGCAAGTTTCCGTGGCAGCTTTCCGGCGGCATGCAGCAGCGCGCCTCCATTGCGCGCGCCCTGTCGTTCGAGCCGAAGCTGCTGCTGATGGACGAGCCCTTCGGCGCGCTCGACGAGATCGTGCGCGACCATCTCAATGAAGAACTGCTCAAGCTGTGGCGGGCGACGGACAAGACGGTGGTCTTCGTCACCCATTCGATTCAGGAGGCGGTGTTCCTGTCGACGAAGATCGTGGTGATGTCGCCGCGTCCGGGGCGCATCATCGATGTCATCGACTGCGATTTCCCGCGCGACCGCGACCTGTCGATCCGCGAGACGCCGGAGTTCATGGCCGTGGCGCACCGGGTGCGCGAGGGCCTGCGCGCGGGGCATGCCTATGTCGACTGAAACGCGCCGCCGGCCCGGCGGCCCCGTCGCCGCCCTCATGCGCGGCAATGCCGGCCCGGTCGTGGTGGTGGTCATCGCCATCCTGATGGTCTGGTATCTGGCCGCCATCTTCCTCAACATGGATACCGTGCGCATGAAGGCCGAGAGCGCCGGCCAGAGCCTTTCGTGGGGCGATGCGGCGGTGCTCACCTTCTCGCAGGACCGTCCTCTGCTGCCTGCGCCGCACCAGATCGTGATGGAGCTGGACCGCTCCGTTCTGGGCGTGAAGCCGACATCCAAGCGCAGCCTGCTCTATCACACCGGCGTCACCGTCGAGGCGGCCATGGCGGGCTTTGCCATGGGGGCACTGCTGGGCATCATTCTGGCGGTGCTGATCGTGCATGTGCGCACCCTGGAAATGAGCCTGATGCCGTGGATCATTTCCTCCCAGACCATTCCGATCCTGGCCATCGCCCCCATCGTGATCGTGGTGTTCGGCTCGCTCGGCATCCGCGGGCTGATGCCGAAGGCGCTGATCTCCGCCTATCTCTGCTTCTTCCCCGTCACCATCGGCCTCGTCAAAGGCCTGACCTCGCCCGACCGGCTGCAGCGCGATCTGATGCGCACCTATTCGGCGACGGCAGCCCAGACGTTCTGGAAGCTGCGGCTGCCGGCGGCGGTGCCGTTCCTGTTCGCCAGCCTCAAGGTGGCGGTGGCGATCTCGCTGGTGGGCGCCATCGTGGCTGAGCTGCCGACCGGCGCGCAGGCCGGCCTTGGCGCACGCCTGCTGGCCGGCTCCTATTACGGCCAGACGGTGCAGATCTGGGCGGCGCTGTTTGCAGCGGCTGCGGCTGCGGCCGTTCTGGTGGCCGTCATCGGGTTTGTCGAACGGCTGGTCGGGCGCGCCATGGGCGTTCAGCCGGCCGGGGGAGGGCGGTGATGCCGGTTTCCGCGTCTGCTTCCGCCCTTCTGCCGTCCCGTCCGGCTGCGCGGCCGGTGCCGGTGCTGCGGCTCATGCTGCTGCTGGCTGCCGGGCTGGCGCTTGCCGCGCCGTTCGGCCCGCTCGGCAGCGGTGCACTGCGGCTGGAGGCACTGCCCGGCGGGCTGGCCGCCATGGTGGCGCTCGGCGTGGTGCTCGGTGTTCTGGCACTCACCCCGCGGGCGCCGCAGGGCTGGCCGCTGATCATCGGCCTTGCCGCGGCGCTGAACGGGGCGTGGGCCTCGCTCGCCGTGCTGGGCCTGCCCGGCGTTGCCGGGGCGGCCCGGTCCGGGTTCTGGCTGATGGTGCTGGCCTCGTGGCTGGGCGCGGCCATGCTGGTTTCCGCTCTTGCCGCCCTGCGGCCGGTGACGAAGACCATGACCCGCCTCGTCGCCGTGGCGGTGCCGTCGCTGTTCGGCCTCTACCTGTTCTATCTGTGGGAGGTCATCGTGCGCGGCTTCGGCGTGCCGGCGGTGCTGATGCCGCCGCCCTCGATGATCGCGGCGCGCATCGCGGTTTCGCTGCCGGTGCTGGCGGCGGATTTCACGCAGACCTTCCTCAAGGGCGTTCTCAGCGGCTATGTGCTCGGCAGCCTCGCCGGCTTTGCCGTGGCTCTGGTGGCAGACCGCGTGCCCTTTCTGCGTCGGGGCCTGCTGCCGATCGGCAATTTCGTGTCGGCGCTGCCCATCATCGGCATCGCGCCGATCATGGTGATGTGGTTCGGCTTCGACTGGCCCTCGAAGGCGGCGGTGGTCGCGGTGGTGACCTTCTTTCCCATGCTGGTCAACGCCGTGGCCGGGCTTTCGGCCACCGGCCCGCTGGAACGCGACCTGATGCGCTCCTACGGCGCCGGCTGGGGCCAGACGCTGATCAAGCTGCGGCTGCCGGCGGCCCTGCCGTTCCTGTTCAACGCCCTCAAGATCAACTCCACCCTCGCGCTCATCGGCGCCATCGTGGCGGAATATTTCGGCACGCCGATCGTCGGCATGGGCTTCCGCATCTCCATCGAGGCCGGGCGTATGGCGCTCGACATGGTGTGGGCGGAAATCGCGCTCGCAGCCGTCGCCGGCACGCTGTTCTACGGCCTCATCGCCTTCGTCGAGCGGCAGGTGACCTTCTGGCACCCGTCCTACCGCAGGTGAACCGCACTCTCTGCCGCGCGGCGCGCTGCGCGGCAGACCGTCCCGAACCATTGAGAACCAGCAGCGCCCGGTGCGGGCGACTGAAAGAACCGGAGGCAGGAACCATGACGTTCAAACGCACGCTCGCCGCGGGATTGCTCCTCGGCATGACCGGCCTGGCGCTGATGGCGGCACCGGCCGGCCGCGCCTTCGCGGCCGATGACGTGACCGTGCAGCTCAAGTGGGTCACGCAGGCCCAGTTCGCCGGTTATTACGTGGCCAAGGAGAAGGGCTACTACGAGGAAGAGGGGCTCAACGTCACCATCAATCCCGGCGGCCCGGACGTGGCTCCGCCGCAGGTGATCGCCGGCGGCGGCGCCGACGTGGTGATCGACTGGCTGCCCTCCGCCCTTGCCTCGCGCGAAAAGGGCGTGCCGCTGGTCAACATCTCGCAGCCGTTCAAGAAGTCCGGCCTGTGGCTGACCTGCCGCAAGGATACCGGCATCAAGACGCCGGCCGACCTGAAAGGCAAGACGCTGGGCGTGTGGTTCGGCGGCAACGAATATCCGTTCCTGGCGTGGATGTCGAAGCTGGGCCTGAAGACCGACGGCTCGCCGGATGGCGTGACCGTGATCAAGCAGGGCTTCAACGTCGACCCGCTGCTGCAGAAGCAGGCCGACTGCATCTCCACCATGAGCTACAACGAATACTGGCAGGTGATCGAGGCCGGCGTGAAGCCGGAAGATCTCGTGGTCTTCAAGTATGAGGACGAAGGCGTCGCCACGCTTGAGGACGGTCTCTACGTGATGGAGAAGAACCTCAACGATCCCAAGTTCGTGGGCAAGATGGCGCGGTTCGTGAAGGCCACCATGAAGGGCTGGGACTATGCCCGCGCCCATCCCGACGAGGCGGCCGACATCGTGCTGGAGAACGACGCCACCGGTGCCCAGACCGCCCAGCACCAGAAGACCATGGCCGCCGAAATCGCCAAGCTGCTGGACACCGGCGATAACGGCAAGCTGGACCCGGCCGACTTCGACCGCACCGTCACCATCCTGATGGCCGGCGGTTCCGACCCGGTGATCACCAAGAAGCCGGAAGGCGCGTGGACCCACAAGGTTTATGACGCGATGAAGTGAGCCCGGCGGCGGGGGCGGGGTTGCGGCACGGTCCGTCGCTCCGCCCCCGCTCCGGCGGCTGCTTTCTGCCAGACGAACAACCCACAACGAGCAAAACCCATGGCAATCCTCATTCGGGGCGGCACGGTCGTGAACCATGACTGGTCGCGGCCCGCGGACGTGCTGATCGAAGACGGTGTGATCCGGGCCGTCGGGCCGGATCTGGAGGCGCCGGCGGGCGCCGAGGTGATCGAGGCGGGCGGCGCCTATGTGCTGCCGGGCGGCATCGACCCCCACACCCACCTCGAATTCAGCTTCATGGGAACGGTTTCGGGCGACGACTTCGAGTGGGGCACCAAGGCGGCGCTTTCGGGCGGCACCACCATGGTCGTCGATTTCTGCATTCCCGGTGCCGGCCAGTCGATGCTGTCGGCCTATCAGGACTATCGCCGCAAGGGCGAGCGGGCGGCCTCCGACTATGGCTTCCACATGGGTGTGACCGGCTGGGACCGCGACACCTGGAACGACATGGCGACCGTGGTCAGAACCTACGGCATCAACACCTTCAAGCACTTCATGGCGTACAAGGGCGCCCTGATGGTGAACGACGAGGAACTCTACAACTCGTTCACCCGCTGCGCCCAGCTCGGCGCCATGCCGCTGGTGCACGCCGAGAACGGCGATGTCGTGTGGCAGCTTCAGCAGAAATATCTGGCCGCCGGCGTGACGGGGCCGGAGGGCCATGCCTATTCCCGCCCGCCGGAGGTGGAAGGCGAGGCGACGAACCGCGCCATCATGATCGCCGACATGGCGGGCGTGCCGCTTTATGTGGTGCACACCTCCTGCCGCCAGTCGCACGAGGCGATTGCGCGGGCGCGGGCCGCCGGCAAGCGGGTGTGGGGCGAGCCGCTGATCCAGCACCTCGTGCTCGACGACAGCGAATACCAGAACCGCGACTGGGACTATGCCGCGGCGCGCGTGATGTCGCCGCCGTTCCGGGCGAAGGAGCATCAGGCGAGCCTGTGGGCCGGGCTTCAGTCGGGCTCGCTGCAGGTGGTGGCGACCGACCATTGCGCCTTCTCCCTTGAACAGAAGCGCATGGGCAAAGCCGATTTCACACAGATCCCCAACGGCACGGGCGGGCTTGAGGACCGGCTGCCGGTGCTGTGGAGCGCGGGCGTCAACACCGGCCGGCTGACGAAGGAAGAGTTCGTTGCCGCCACCTCGGCCAATATCGCGCGCATCCTCAATCTCTACCCGAAGAAGGGTGCGATCCTGCCGGGTTCGGATGCCGACGTGATCGTGTGGGATCCGGCGGCGACGAAAACGATTTCGGCGGCGACGCAGGTCAGCCGCATCGATTTCAATGTGTTCGAGGGCTATCAGGTTACCGGCCTGCCGGCCGTGGTCATCTCGCGCGGCAAGATCGCGTGGATCGACAAGGACCTGCGCGCGGAAGCCGGAGACGGCCAGTATGTGCCGCGGCCGGCCTTCCCGGCCGTGCAGGTGGCGGATGCGAAGTGGCGCGAGATCACCGCGCCGAAGCCGGTATCGCGGCTTGAGGTGACGCCCTGAGCTTTGTTTTCTGACATGCGGCGCACCGCGGGGTGCGCCGCACTCCCTGCTATGTATGGGCGGGCCGGCCGCCGCGCCGCCTGCCGAGGACCCCTGACGATGCGACAGAACCTCCAGATCGACCCCAAGCGTCTCTGGGACATGCTGATGACGACCGCCGCCTTCGGCGGCACGCCCAGGGGCGGCATCTGCCGCCTGACGCTGAGCGACCACGACAAGGCGGTGCGTGACTGGTTCCGTGCCGAGTGCGAGGCCGCCGGCTGCACGGTGACGGTGGACGAGGTCGGCAACATGTTTGCGCTGCGCCCGGGCCGGCGCGCCGACGTGGCGCCGATTGCCATGGGCAGCCACCTCGACACCCAGCCGACCGGCGGCAAGTTCGACGGCATTCTCGGCGTGCTCGCCGGTCTTGAGGTGCTGAAGACGCTGCATGGTCTCGGCTACGAAACCAATGCACCGGTCATGCTGGTGAACTGGACCAACGAGGAAGGCTCGCGCTTTGCCCCGGCCATGCTGGGTTCGGGCGTCTATGCCGGCGTGTTCGACCGCGCCTATGCCGACAGCCGCACCGATCGCAAGGGCATCACCTTTGCCGAAGCCATCGAGGCCATCGGCTATCGCGGCGCGGCGAAGGCCGGGTCCGTGCCGATCGGCGCCATGTTCGAACTGCATATCGAGCAGGGGCCGATTCTGGAGGCGGAAGGCAAGACCGTCGGCATCGTGCAGGGCGTGCAGGGCATCCGCTGGTACGAAGTGACGGTGACGGGACAGGAGGCCCATACCGGCTCCACGCCCATGACCATGCGCCGCAACGCACTGCTGGGCGCCACGAAGCTGATCGAGGCCGTGGATGCCATCGCGCTCGCCCGCCCGCCGTCGGTCGGCACGGTCGGTCTCGTCGAGGTGAAGCCGAATTCGCGCAACGTCATTCCTGGCGAGGTGTTCTTCTCCATCGACTTCCGCCACCCCGAAGAAGGCGTGCTCGACGACATGGAGGCCGCTCTTTACGCCGCCGTGGAGGCCGTGAAGGTGCAGACCGGGCTGGAGATCGCCTGCGATGCCATCTGGTCGTCGCCGCCGGTGGTGTTTCACCCGGAGCTTATCGCCTGCGTGCGCGAGGGCGCACAGGCCGCCGGCCTGCCGGCGCGCGACATCATCTCCGGTCCGGGCCACGATTCCTGCTATGTCAACCGCGTGGCGCCGACGACGATGATCTTCGTGCCGTGCAAGGACGGCATCAGCCACAACGAGGCGGAATCAACCGAGCCGGAAGAGTGCGCGGCCGGGGCGCAGGTGCTGCTGAACGCGGTGCTTGCCTACGACCGCAAATTCGCCTGAAAGGCTGCCTGAGCCGCAGGCCCCCGTTTCCCGCAGCACCGGCCGCGGGCAGGCAGGGGGCCTGCGGAAGTCCGGCCAGCCGTGACCGGCCAGACCATGAGCGGCGCGCGATGACCGGTCACCGCCGCGCTGCGGACTGCGGGCGGTGGCCGGTGCGCGGGCTCAGAGTCCGAGGTCCGCTTTCAGCGTTGCCATCAGCGTCGCGGCGGGCAGCGCGCGGGCGAGGGGTGCGCCCTGTCCTGCCCATTGCGCGCCATAGCCCGGTTCGCCCTTCGCTCTGGCGGCGGCGTTCAGGGCCTTGGCGGCGTCGTAGGCCACCGGATAGGCCGGCACGGCGGCAGGCGACAGGAAGCGGCCCAGCATCGTCAGCCGGTTGGGCAGCGCCCGGGCCGGGCGGCCGGAGATGGTGCGCGTCATCACCGTGCGGGCTGCGGCCGGGCTGGCCAGCGCAGCACGATAGGCGGCGTCGGCGGCGGATTCCGGGCAGGCGATGAAGGCCGTGCCAAGCTGGGCCGCCGCGGCGCCGAGGCTGAGCGCCGCGCGGATGCCGGCACCGTCCATGATGCCGCCGGCGGCGATGACCGGCACATCGAGTGCACGCACCAGCAGGCGGGTGAGGGCCAGTGTGCCAAGCCGCTCGTCGGCCCGGTCGGGATCGAATATGCCGCGATGGCCGCCGGCCTCCCAGCCCTGCGCCACGATGGCATCGATGCCGGCCGCAACCGCCGCCTTTGCCTCTGCAAGGCAGGTGGCGGAGGCCAGCAGCACGACCCCGGCGGCCTGCAGACCGGCGATCACCTCTTGCGGCGGCAGGCCGAAATGAAAGCTCACCACCGGCGGGGCCGCGGCGATCAGCGCTGCCTGAAAGGCCCGGTCGGTGACGAAGCTCTGATAGATTTCGCTGAGTGCGGCCGGCGGGGCGGCGTCGAAACGGGCAAAGCGCGGGGCAAGCCGCGCCAGCCATGCGGCCTCCCGCCCGGCATCGCGCACCGCGGGCCGGTGACAGAACACATTGACGTTGAAGGGCCGGCCGGTGAGCGCCCGCGCTGCGGCGATGGCGGCAAGGCCGGCCTGTGCATCGCCCGCGCCAAGGCCGAGGCCGCCGAGCCCGCCGGCATTGCTGACCGCGGCAGCGAGCGCCGGCGTGGCGACGCCCGCCATCGGCGCCTGAAAGACCGGCACGGTGAGGCCGAGACGCTGCAACAGAGGGTGGGAGGCTTCGGCGGACATGGCAACGGCGGACATGGCAACGGCATCCGGTTGGACGGGTGGCGGCGCGCGTCCGCCCTGCCTGAAGAGCTAATGCCGGGGCCGGATTCGGTCACCTGATTTCTTGC
>NZ_DAISHT010000010.1:11509-42875 GCF_036822375.1 Pseudoxanthobacter sp.
CCGCCCTGCCTGAAGAGCTAATGCCGGGGCCGGATTCGGTCACCTGATTTCTTGCAGCCGATTTCTTGCCGGCGGTTTCCTGCCGGCGGTTTGGTACCGATGATTTTTGCGGCGGCGACGGCGGTTTCAGCCCCGCCGCTTGGCAGCGGGCCGCCGGCACCCCATATCGGGAGCGGAAGCGGAAATCCGTCCCGCAACGGCAAGCCGGCAAAACGTGTGTCGCCAGCCGTCCGCCCGGCGGCGAACGCTGTGGCGAACGGCAAGCCTGCCGCAACCGGTGTGTGATTTCTCTTTTCCAGACGCGCCGTCCGGTCTTAATATCCGGTGACGGCACAAAACGGCGGGTGGGTTCAGGCCAGCGTGCCAGCATCGCCGGCCGCCCGGCACTTCGGAGGGAGAGGGGCCATGATGACTGCCATTATCGCGACCGCGATCATTGCCGCCGTGACGGTTGCCGCCGTTCGCGCGGCCCGCAGGCCGGAGCCGGTGAAGGTGCCTGTGCGCAGCCGTCGCCGCCGCTGAGCGATCCGGCGGGGAAATCAGGCGCGGCCGTTCGCCCGGCCGGACAGACGGCATACGCCGCTGCAATGGCGAGCACAGGCGCCGGCGCACCTGCGTCTGACGGGAAGGCTGCCGACGGGGAGGGCTGGCGGTGTCGCACATCCTTTCATGTAACGGGCTTTCAGGTAACGGGCTTCTTCCGGGTCATGTGCTGGCAGCTGATGGGGTTGCAGGTGGCGGGCTTGCAAGTGGCGGGTTTGCCGGTGACCGGGCCGGGTCCGTCCCGCCCGGCTTTTCCGCGTTGCCGGCGAGCGAAGTCTACCGGCTGATCGAGCCCGGCCCCGTGGTGCTGCTGACCACCCGCGCGGAAGACGGCGCGGCCGACGTGATGACGATGTCGTGGCACATGATGGTGGAATTCGTGCCGCCGCTCATCGCCTGCATCGTGTCGGAGGGCGATTACAGCTTTCAGGCGCTGGATGCCACGGGCGAATGCGTCATCGCCATTCCCGGCCTTGAACTGGCGGAAAAGGTGGTGGCCATCGGCAACTGCTCCGGCCGGGACACCGACAAATTCACCACGTTCGGCCTGACAGCGCTGGAGGCGCAGCGCGTGCGGGCGCCGCTCGTGGGCGAGGCCTTCGCCAATCTGGAATGCCGCGTGGCCGACCGCACCCTGAAGGCGAAATACAACCTGTTCGTGCTGGAAGTGGTCGCCGCCTGGCGTGACGGGCGCGATCCGGCGCCGGCCACCATCCACCACCACGGTTACGGCCGCTTCGTGGCCGACGGTGCGCCGCTGACGCTGGCTTCGCGCATGCCCTGAGGCGGCGCACAGAAATCCCCGCCCGCGTTGATACCCCTCAATTCGCCCCCGCGGTGAATGCCCCAAGCTGCCAACCAAAAGCGGTGGGCAGCGCAGAAGCCCGCAAGTGAACCGGCGCTGACGTTTCCACCTGAAACTCTCGGGAGACGGATCATGGCCGACCAGCCGAACCTGACAATAGCCCCGGAAGACGTGTGGTTCGTCATTTCCAGAACCCGCCAGTTCGAGGCCCGCGACGCGGTGGCGGCCGGCGATTCGGGCTCGGAGGCCGACGGCGAAGGCAGCCACGGCCAGCTCGCCGATCTGCGCTCCGATCCGGTGCGGGCCGAACTCATCAGCTTCATCCGTGGTCTCAACGAAGACGAACAGATCGATCTCGTGGCTCTGGCGTGGCTCGGCCGCGGCGATGCCGATATCGACGGCTGGGACGACCTGCGCAGCGAGGCCGAGCGCGCTCATAACAACCGCACCGCCAGCTACCTGCTCGGCATTCCGCTGCTGCCGGACTATCTGGAAGATGCCATGGAGCAGTGCGGCTATCCGGTGGAGGAACTGGAGACAGACCGGCTCTGAGGCGCCATTCCGTCCGCTTGCCCACGTTCGCTTGCCCACGTCCGCTTTCGCCCGGCCGGCTGCGGTGTCTTTACGCAGCCGGGCCCGGTTCGTCCGCGGCAGGGCCTGAGGCAGGACCTGAAGCGGCGTGCCCGGACCGGAGGGCGTCCGTCAGGCCTCCGGCACGTTGGCTTCCAGCTCTTCCAGCCACAGGCGGCCGTTGCCGTCGGACGGTGCGCGCCAGTCGCCGCGCGGCGAAAGCGAGCCGCCCGATGAGATCTTCGGCCCGTTCGGCAGAGTAGAGCGCTTGAACTGGCTGCTGAAGAACCGCCGCAGGAACACCGCCAGCCAGTGGCGGATCTGCGGCAGGTCATAGGCGCAGCGCTCGGCGGCCGGCAGATCGGCCGGCCAGTTGCCGGCAGCGGCATCGCGCCAGGCATGTTCGGCCAGAAAAGCGATCTTGGACGGACGGAATCCATAGCGCGTCAGGTAGTAGAGATTGAAGTCCTGCAGCGCATATGGTCCCACGATTTCCTGCGTGGACTGAATGGTCCGCCCGTCGGTGGCCGGCACCAGTTCCGGCGAGATCTCGGTGGCGAGAATGGCGGCGAGCACGCGCGCGGTCTCTCCGCTCACGTCCCCGGATGCGGCCACGAAACGGATCAGATGCTGGATCAGCGTCTTCGGCACCGAGGCGTTGACGTTGTAGTGGGACATATGATCGCCCACGCCGAAGGTGCACCAGCCGAGGCCGAGTTCGGAAAGATCGCCGGTTCCCACCACGAGGGCATTGTGGCGGTTGGCGAGGCGGAAGAGATAATCCGTCCGCAGACCGGCCTGCACGTTTTCGAAGGTGACGTCGTAGACCGGCCGGCCATCGGCGAAGGGGTGATGCATGTCGGCCAGCATCTGGCGCGCGGCGGGGCGGATGTCGATTTCCTCGCCGCTGACGCCCAGCGCGCGGATCAGCGCCCACGCATTGGCCTTGGTATCCTGCGAGGTGGCAAAGCCCGGCAGGGTATAGGCCAGCACATCGCGCCGGTCGCGGCCGAGCTGGTCCATGACGCGGGCGGCAACGATGAGCGCCTGCGTGGAATCGAGCCCCCCCGACACGCCGATGACGAGCCGCGGCAGCCCGGTGGAGGCCAGCCGGCGGGCAAGACCCTGAACCTGAATGTGATAGGCCTCGTAGCAGTCTTCCCTGAGCCGCGCGGCATCGGCCGGCACGAAGGGGAAGCGCTCGACCGTGCGCTCAAGGGCCACCGCACGGGCCGGTGCATCGAGGCGGAACAGGGCCGTGCGGAACGCCGGCGTGGCGGCGGCCTCGTTGCGGATGCAGTCGCCATAGGTGTTGAGGCGCATGCGCTCCTGCCGCAGGCGGCCGAGATCGACGTCGCCCGCCGCCATCACCGCGCCGTCGGGAAAGCGCGGGGTTTCGGCCAGCACGGTGCCGTTCTCAAACACCGCGGCATGCCCGTCCCACGCCAGATCGGTGGTGGATTCGCCCGGCCCGGCGGCCGAGTAGACATAGGCCGAAACCGTGCGGGCGGCATGGGCCGCGCACAGCAGACGGCGGGTATCGGCCTTGCCGATGGTGATGTTGCTGGCGGAAAGGTTGAGCAGCACCTCCGCACCCGCCATGGCCGCCCATGTCGAAGGCGGCACGGGAACCCACACATCCTCGCAGATTTCGATGTGAAAGGTGAACGGCACCGTGCCTTCGGAGCGGAACAGCAGGTCGGTGCCAAACGGCACGCTCTGCCCGGCCACGACGATGCTCTGCCCGCTGACGCCCGCGCCGGAGGTGAACTGGCGGCGCTCGTAGAACTCGCGGTAGTTGGGCAGATAGACCTTGGGCACCACGCCCAGCACCCGGCCGCGATGGATCGCGACGGCGGTGTTGTAGAGCCGTCCGCCGTGGCGCAGCGGTGCGCCGACCACCAGCACGGGAAAGAGACCAGCCGAGGCCTCGGTCAGGGCCTCAAGGGCGCGGGCCACACCATCGTCGAGCGCATCCTGAAACAGCAGGTCGTCGATGGCATAGGACGACAGGCCGAGTTCGGGAAAAACCAGAACGGCGACGCCCGCCTCATGGCCGCGGGCCGCCAGTGCCAGCGTTTCGCGCACCGCATGGGCCGGGTCCGTGACCGCGCCGGGCGGCACGCAGGCGGCAATGCGGATGAACTCGTGGCTGTAGAGAGAGCGGAAATCCGTCATCGCCGGCAACGCGGGTTCCTGAAGGGGCCATGTTCGGCCGCAGGCGCACGGGGCCTGCGGCAGCGCGAATCTCTCTTAACGCCCCCGGCGCCTTTCATCCAGTCCGCCGCCGCGCGCAAGGGGCGGAAAAGAAAATCCCCGCCCGCCCGGTGCCGCACCTGCGGGCCGGCGTGACGGGGACGGCTGCCCCCCGGCCCGCTCCCGGGGCCGGGGAAAGCCCCGCAGGCCCGCCCGGCTTTCGGCGCTTCAGCGCGCGGGCCGGTGCGGAGGCCGCGTTCAGCGATAGACGAGCACCGGAATGCTGGAGTGGGTCAGCACCTTCACCGTTTCGCTGCCCAGCACGACGGCGCTGAGGCCCTTGCGGCCGTGGGAGGCCATGGCGATGAGGTCGGCACCGGTTTCGGCCGCCGTGTCGATGATGGCGCGATAGGGCTCCTCGCTTTCCACCTGCAGCGTCTCGATGGCAACGCCGCGGTCGCGGGCCTTGTCGGCAATGGCGGAAAGCACCCTGGCGGCGGCGCTGTGCACCTGCTCTTCGTACTCATCGCGCGAATAGGCGATCTGATTGACGCTGGTGGCGAACACATGGAACGGACTGACCACGGTGAGGGCCGTCACCTTCGCACCCAGCGCCTTCGCCAGATCCAGCCCCTTGTCCACGGCAACATCGGCCAGAGGGGAGCCATCGGTCGGGATGAGAATGTTGCGGTACATTATTTCCTCCATACCCGTTTTTATTTTTGGTAGGCGAGGATATCACGTTACTCGTTGATGGAAATCAAGCACCGGGAAGAATTTCTTCCGCTGTGCCGCACCGGTTTCTCCGGCGCCCGCTGCGATGGCGCCGGCCTGCGGCAGCCGGCGCCATCGCGGCGCAGACCCGGCCGGCCGTGTTCGCGCCGGCCGCGAAACCGGCCTGTGCCGGTTGCCGGCGGCAAGGCGTTGCGGGCGATGCCGGGCGGCTGAGGGTTCGCTGAACAGCGCGCCGGATTCGCTGAACAGCGCGTCATGGCCCCCGCGTTCCGATGCGGCGCGGGGCGCCCGCGCTGTGGTGCACCGGCCCGGCCACACCCGCGAAGCCGTGTCCGGCCGGGTGTGTGCAGTCCTGCTGCCGATCCGATACCGCCGGTTCCCTGTCGCCCGTTCCCTGCTGCCGATCCGCCGATGCGGTCCCGAGCGGCGTCAGCGCTCGAAGATCAGCGGCACGGTGAGCGTCAGGGTCGCGCCGCTGCCGACATCCGGCGGCGGGGCGGGCAGCGGGCTGGCCCGTTTCAGCAGCTTCTCAGCCTCGCGGTTCAGGGCGCCGTTTGCCGCCGGTCTGGCGATGCGTGCCGACAGCACGTTGCCGCTGCGGTCGATGGTGAAGGTGACGCGCACCGTGCCATCGGTTCCGCCGGGCGGAAAGCGCTTGCGCCGCTCCAGATGCAGCATCACGCGGCGGCGCCAGCCATCCTCGGTGCCGCCGGCGCCGGCCGCCGCCGGGCCGCTGCCGCCGTTGCCGGCCACGCTGGCCGCAGCGCCGGCCTTCGTGCCTGAACCGGCGCTGCCGGCGGCCCCGGCAACCTTCGCCGTGCCGGTGGCCGGCCGCGCGGCCACGGCACCGCTCGGGCCCTCAACCGCCGGTGTCCGGGGTGTGCGCGTCTTCGCTGCGGTGCGCGCAGACTGCACCGGGGCGACCTTCCTCACCGGTTCCGCCGTCCGCGCCGGCTTCGGGGCGACCGGCGCGGCGGAGGCGACCGGCGGGGTTGTGCCGGAGGGGGCGGGGTCTGTCGCCGGTCGGGGAGCCGGGGCTGCGGACTGCGCAGCTGCGCGGCTTCCGGCGGTGCGGTTGGCGGCGGTCGGGGCAGGCGGTTCGCTCGCCGCGCCGGCCTCCGGCCCGGAGGCGGTCTTCTCCGGTGTCGTCGCTGCAGGCGGCGTCTCGGTCGCCCGCTGCGAAGCTGCGCTGCGTTCTGCGGTGCGGTTGGCGGCAGGCGCGGCGGAAGGCGGCGCCGCCGGATCGGCTGCGGGAGCGATGCTCTGCGGTGTCGTGGCCGTGCGGGGCGGGGCGGTCGCCGGCTGCGAAGCGGCGCTGCTTTCGGCCGTGCGGCCGGCTGCGGTTTGGGCGGGCGGTTCGGCCGCCGTGTCGGCGGCAGCCGCGGGACCGGTCTGCTCCGGTGGCGTCGCAACGGCGATTGTCGCTGTCGCGGCGGGCGAAGGCGCGCTGTCGGCGGCCGTGCGGCCGGCGGGCGCAGCGGGCGGCTGGGCCGCCGTGCTGGCCGCGGCGGTGTCTGCGCTCGCGGCCGGTGTTGTGGCGGCGGCCTTTGCCGGTGCGGTTTGCGAGGGGCGTCCCTGTCCGGCCGCGCGGTCTGCGGAGGCCCGTTCGGGTGCGGCGCCGGCTGTCGTCGCCGGCGCGGGCGACGCTGCGGGCGCATCCGCCCGGCTGTCCCCGCTCTGGGGCGGCAGGACAGGCAAAACGGCGGAAGGCAACGCGGCGGAAGGCGATGCAGCGGCAACCGGGGCCGGGGATGCCGGGGGGGCGACATCGTCGGCCGGCGCGGGTCCGGTGGCGGGCGCAACGGCTGCGGCGGCGGGCAGCGCGGTTTCCGCAGGGCTCGGCGGTGCCTCTGGCGGTTTTACCGGCTGTGCTTCTTGCTGGCTGACCGGCTGCGCCTCTTGCTGGTTGACCGGCCTCACCTCTTGCGGCCTCGCCGGCTGTGCCTCTTGCGGTGCCGGCGGTGGTGCTTCCGGCAGGTTCGCCGGCGGCGCTTCCTGTCCCTGCGGCGGCGCCGCGCGGCGGGCTTCTTCCGGCAGAGGGCCGTCGTCGGCCGGCGGGGCGTCATTGCGTTCTGCGGCCGGCTCGCCGGCGGTGTGCGTATCCGGTGTCGCGGGCGCGGCGCGGCCGGAAGGGCCGCCGTCGCCGCTGACCGGGGCGGGATCGCGGGCGCCGGGCGCCCCGTCGCCTTGTCCCGGCACGCCGACGAGGACCACATCGATGACGCCGCCCAGCGTGCCGGCGGGCAGCGGCGGCACGGGGCGGTTCAGCATCAGCCACAGCACGCCGGCATGCACGCCCGCGGAAAGCGCGAGGGCGATCAGCGGCAGCAGCAGCGGACTGCGCACCCGTGGCGGCGGGCCGGCCGGTCCCGGGCCGGCAGCGTGCGGCGCCGGCGCGGATGCCGGCCAGTCGCCGCCATCCGGCAGCAGGCGCCGGGCGGCCAGATCCAGCGTGCCGCCGGCGCCTTCCGCCCCGCCGCGCACGGGAAAGGGAATGATCGTGGCGCCGGCGCCGCGGGCTGGCGATGAGGGCGCCATTACCGGGCCCCCTGTTGCGGCTCCGGCCGCGCAGGTGCGGCGGGGGTCAGACGCGACCACGGCACCACGAAGGCCTGTTCGCCGTGCCGGCCGCGCGCCAGCGTGATGCCATAGACGGCCGCCGCACAATCGTCGCTCAGAACGGCCTGCGGCGCGCCATCGGCAACGATCCGGCCCGCGGCCATGATCACCAGCCGGTCGCAGAACCGGGCGGCGAGCGTCAGGTCGTGGCTGACGGCAACCACTGTCCGGCCCTTGCGGCTTTCTGCCGCCAGCCGCTCCATGATCTCGATCTGGTGGCCGGGATCGAGCGCGGCGGTCGGCTCGTCGGCCAGCAGGGCATCGGCCTCCACCGCAAGCGCGCGGGCAAAGCGCACGCGCATCCGCTCGCCGCCGGACAGCGCATCCATGGTCCGGTGCGCCAGATGGCCGATATCGGCGGCCGCCAGTGCGGCGGCCACGGCGGCGGCATCGGCCGGCGAGGGGCCGGAAAACCCGCGCTGATGCGGCAGGCGGCCGAGGGCCACCACATCGGCCACCGTCATCCGCCAGTGCACTTCGCCGCCCTGTGCGAGGAAGGAGAGGCGGCGGGCCCGCTCGCGCCGGCCGATCGTCTGCGCGGCGGCACCATCATAGGCAATGCTGCCCTGCACCGGCGCCTCCAGCCCGGCCAGCGTGCGCAGCAGCGTGGACTTGCCGGCCCCGTTCGGCCCGATGAGGCCGACGAAGGCGCCGGGCTCAAGCGCCAGAGAAACGCCGGACAACACCGGAGCGCCGCCCAGCCTGACCGAGATGTTGTGCGCTTCGATCCGCATGACGCCGCCCCCTTCAGAAACGCGCCGGCCCGCGCCCGATGAGCGCGATGAGGAACGGCGCCCCGACGAGGGCGGTGACGACGCCGATCTTCAGTTCCGGCTGCACCGGGATGAGGCGCACCAGCAGATCGGAGGCAAGGGTGAGGGCGGCTCCGGCAAGGCCGCTTGCCACCAGCAGCCGGCCGGGCCGGTGGCCGGTGAGGGGGCGCATCAGATGCGGCACCACCAGCCCCACGAAGCCGATGGAGCCCGCCACCGCCACCGCTGCCCCGACGCACAGCGCCGAGCCGGCGATGACCAGCGCCCGCACCCGCCGCAGACTGAAACCGAGGCTGGCGGCGGTCTCCTCGCCGAGCGTCAGGGCATCCAGACCGCGCGCGGTGGCCAGCAGCACCAGCCAGCCGGCGGCCATCATCGGCACCACCAGCGCCACCGCATCGGGATTGCGATCGGAGAACGAGCCCATCAGCCAGAACACGATTTCCGTGACGGCATAGGGATTTGGCGAAAGGTTGAGGGCAAGGGCGGTGAGCGCGCCCCCGAGGCTGTTGAGGGCGACGCCGGCCAGAATGAGCGCCGCGGTGCCGCTGGCCCGCCCGCCCAGCGCATAGATGAGGGCGGTGGCGACGGCCGCGCCGGCAATGCCGCCCAGCGGCAGCGCCAGCGCGGCAACGCCGGCAAGGCCCGAATAGAACACCACCACCGCGCCGAAGGCCGCAGCCCCCGAGACGCCGATGATGCCGGGGTCGGCCAGCGGATTGCGCAGGAAACCCTGCAAGGCCGCCCCTGTTATGCCGAGGCTGAAGCCCACGGTGAGCCCCAGCGCCGCGCGCGGCAGGCGCAGGTCCGCCAGCACCAGCGCACCGAGCGTGTCGCGGCCGCTCAGCACATCGGCCAGCGCGGCCGGCACATCGAGCGGGGCCGGGCCCAGCAGCAGCGAGGCGGTTGCCAGCAGCGCCACCAGCGCGGCGAGAAGGCCGAGCAGCGCGCCGTGGCGGCGGGAAAAGCGGGGTTCGGCCGTCATTGCGTTGCCTTTTCCGCGGCAACTTCGCGGGCAGCCGCCGACAACAGGCGCACGGCGGTTGCCACGCCGGGGCCGCCGCAGGTCCAGTATTTCGAGGGCATATCCACCAGACTGGCCTGCGCCGCCAGCCGGATCAGCGCCGGGTGGTGGCGCAGTTCGCCGGCCAGCGCCGGGGCGCCGTCGGGATCGGCATCGAAGATGAGCAGATCCGCCCCGGCGCGGGCAATGCGCTCCAGCGGCACGCGGTCATAACCGGCAAGGCCCTGTTCGGCGGCCAGATTGACGAGCCCCGCCTTCTGCATCACGTCATCGGCCAGCGAGCCGGCGCCGACCGTGAAGCCGTTGGGGCTGACCACGATGGCCCTCAGCGGCGGCTTTCCGGCCGGCGGGGCGGCGGCCAGACTGGCGGCAATATCGCGGTTGATGGCCGCCCCGCGCTGCGGCTGGCCGATGGCGGCCGCCACCTCGGCAATCTGCGCCTCCACCTGCGCAATCGTGGCCGGCACCGGCAGCATCAGCAGCGGCACGCCGGCGCGGCGCACGGCAGCCACCTCGTCCGGTGCGGTGAAGCGGCTGGCGATGACCAGATCCGGCCGCAGGGCCAGCACGGCCTCGGCACTGCCGTGGTGACGCGGATAGGTGAGACCCGCCGCGGCATCGGCCGACAGCATGGGGTTGGCGGAAAGCCACGTCAGCCCGGCGATCTGGTCGCGGTCGGCCAGTGCCATCAGCAACTGATCGGCGCACAGGTTGAGCGAGACGATGCGGTGCGGGCGCGGCGGCGCAGCCGCCCCGCCGGTCCCGGCCGCCAGCGTTCCGCCGCCGGCCGGCGCGGCGGCGCACAGTGCCGCGCCGAGCACGACTGCCGCTGCCATCCGCCGGCCGCGCCGGCTGCCACTGCCCGCCATCGTCCGCCTCCCCGCGCCGGTTTCAGAAGCGGAACTTCATGCCCGCGTAGCCCGCGCGGCCCGGCGAACCGTAGCTCCACACCTGCTCGTATTTCTCGTCGAGCAGGTTGGTGACGCGGGCGAACACCTGCGCATGATCGTTGATATCGTAAGAGCCGGCAAGATTGATCAGAGTGTAGGAATCGAGATTTGTGTAATAGGTGTCCCATGTGGAGGTGTAGCCATAATCCCACTGCGCGCCGTTGAAGGCGACGGAGGCGTTCACGTTGGCCTTGCCTTCAAGGAACTTATAGTTAGCCACCAGACTGGCCATGTTGCGCGGGCGGCGCACCAGCGGATTACCTTCGGCATCGTAGCCGTCGGTGTAGGTATAGGTGGCGGCCAGCGTCAGATCTGTGGTCACCTGCGCGTTGGCGGAAAGTTCCACGCCCTGAATGCGCGAGGTGCCCGGCACGTTGACGGAGGTGGTGCCGGTGCCGGTGATGAGGTCGGAAATGAGCTGCACGAAATAGGTCGCGCCCAGCACCACGCGGCCATCCCATAGCTGCTGGTCGACGCCGAAATCCCAGCCCGTGGCTTTTTCCGGCTGCAGGTCGGCATTGCCCTGATAGGTGTTGGTATAGCCGTAGAGCTCGAACAGCGTGGGGTTCTTCACGCCGGAACCGATCGAGGAACGGATCTTGGTGCCGGTCTGGTCGAACAGATAGGCGGCCGTTGCGCGGTAGGTGGTGGAGTTGTCGAACAGCTCGTTCTCATTGAACTGTACCGAGCCGGTCAGGAACAGCTTTTCCAGCACGCCCAGCTGATACTGGCCGGTGAACGTGTTGTTCCAGATCGAGTGGTCGAACGTGGAATAGCCGGTATCGCCGTTGGCCTCGTCGATCTCGCGCAGGGCGCCGAAGGTCAGAACGTGGCTGGCATCGGCGAGCGCATCGGTATCGAAATTGACGTTCGACTGATAGTCGTAGCGCTGCATGGTGCCGACATAGCTGGACGTATAGACATCGTCCTGAAAATAATCGTTGCTCTGGTCAGTGTAGCTGGTGCCGAAAATCTGCTGCCAGTGACCGTCGAGCAGCGACAGCGTGCCCTGTGCCCGGCCGAAGGTCTGGTTCAGCCGGACATCGGAACCGACGAGATCGACGGCACCGACGCCGCCCTCGAAGGTGTCGAGATCGGTCAGGGCCTGCGTGCGGCGGGCAACGACATCGAGGGTGAAATTCTCGGAAAGATCGGCTCCGATCTTGGCCGTGGCGGTGCCGTTGCGGAACGAGTCGTCTTCCGGATTGCCGCGCCACGCCGCGGCTGCCGACACGTTCTGCGAGGTGATGCCCGACAGCCCGAGCAGATAGTTGACCCGGTCGTTGGCGCCGCTCACCGTCAGGCTGCCATCGGCGGTGCCATAGGTGCCGCCTTCGCCGCGCACCACGATTTCCGGCTTTGAAAGGTCGGTGCCCTTGCCCTTGCGCGTGACGATGTTGATGACGCCGCCGACGGCATCGGAGCCGTAAAGCGCGCTCTGCGGGCCGCGCAGCACTTCCACGCGCGCGATGTCGGTGGCCAGCAGGCTGGAGAAATCGAACTGCGACCCCATCGCCGGATCGTTGACGACGATACCGTCGATGACGACCAGCGTCTGGTTGGCCTCCGAACCGCGGATGCGCACTTCCGTCATCTGGCCGGCCGGGCCGGTCTCGTTCACCGACACGCCGGGCACCTGCCGCAGGGCATCCTGCACAAAGCGGATCTGCTGGCGCTGCATCTGCTCGCCGGTGATGACCGTCACCGCACTGCCGACCTCGGTGGAGGGCGTGTCGGTGAGGTTGGCGGAAATGGTGATCGGCTCAAGCTCCAGACCGCCCGTGTCCGGCTTTTCCTGCGCAGCCGTGGTCTGCGGGGCAACGTCTGTGGCGGCCGCATCCGCAGCAGCGGTGGCCTGGGTCTGGTTCCGGGTCTGGCTCGCGTCGCCGCTGCTCTGGGCGCGGGCAGGGCCGGGCAGGGCCGCGGCAAGCATGATGGCCGCGGAGGCGAGCAGCACGGAACGCGCGGGAAGGGATGAGCGAACCGGAAGAACCGGGCGAACCGGAAGATCCCGGCGAAGACGTGAAACGGAACGATGCGCCGCAGGCGCGGCGCTGGAGGAAAGACCCGGCATTGGGACCTCGGTCGGGACGGCTGTTGCACATCACCGCGATCCAAGTCCCGCCCGGCCTCCCGGCAGGAGGCGAGGGAACTACCGGTGGTGCACCCCGCCCACGGTCGTCGCGTGTGAAACACGGCTGACGGCAGGTCTCCTGGCTGATGGGTCATCGCTCCCGCCACCTTCCCAGAGCCATCGGGCTCCAGTGGTCGCCGGCGGAACGCTCGCCACGCACAGTTGCGGGGGCAGCCGCAGCTCCGTTCCGCCGCAAAGGCGGTCCGTCCTGCATTCCCATTTGATCCCCGTGGGGAACCGTCCGGCGCACTGTAGGAAGCGGCAGCAAGGCGCGTCAACCGTGGCACATTGCCGGCCCTGCGCAACGCCCGCTGATTGTTGCGCCGGCGCACCACCGCGGCAGGTGCCGGCGCGGACCGCGAACGGGCCCGGCAGCGGGCAACGACAGAGCGGGAAACGCGGGTATTGAAAGGGCGGGCTGTGAAAGAAGAAAGGCCACCCTGTCGCATGGCGACAGAGCGGCCTGCAGGAAGCACGGCGATCGGACCGGACAGCCGAGGCAGGCTGCACCGTGGGAGGATCGGGCGCCAGCACCTCACCCTGCTGCGCCGCTCTGGCGCGCAGGCCGCCGGTGATCCGCCGTGCCGGACGCCGCTTCACGCCCTCAGCGCAATGCTGAAGGCCCGGCGCCCTCAAGCGAAGCCGGCCGTTGCCCCCGGCGAGACTTCGCCCCTCGCACCCCGGGCCGGCCAGCGCGGAAAGGGAGATGCGCGCGGCCCCGGATACGGATCGTTGCCTGACAGGCTGCCGGCGGCGCCCGGGTAGGGTGGGCGCACACGCCGGCCGGCCAGCCAGACCGGTTTATCGGGGCCGGTCCTGCCCGTGGCAGACCGCAGCCCCTTTCACGTCATGTCTCAGCCCAGCGCGGGCAGACAGCGGACAATCCGGTCGCGAACGCATTAACCGGCGGCGAGGGGCCTGCCCTCATCTGTTTCGTCCGCCAGCTTGTTCCACGGCCTCATTTCATCCGGGGCCGGGGCGTTCGCCTGTCTCCGTCGCTGCCATCATCGGGCGGAACCGCGCCACGGAAGGTTCCATATGCCTGTCCGTGGCGCTCCGTCTCTCGCATGCGCTGTTCTGTCGTGCGCTGCCGGGCGGTCTTTTCCTGCGCCCGGTCCTGTGCGCACACCCTCTTGCTTGCGTTCTGACCTCTTCTCGCGTTCAGTGCGCCGGCCCCTTATGCCGGCTTCACGGCGATCGTCTGTGCTTCTTCGCGGGCTGCCGGGATCTTCGGCAGGCGGATGGTCAGCACGCCCCGGGCGAAACCCGCCTCGATGGCCGCGCGATCAACCCCGTCCGGCAACCTGAAGGACCGTGCGAACGTGCCGTAGCGCCGCTCGCTGACGAAATAATCCCTGTCCTTCTCTTCCCGCTCATCCCGCTTTTCAGCGCGGATGGTGAGAACGCCGCCGGTCACCTTTACGTCGACATCCCCGGCCTCAAGGCCCGGAAGCTCGGCGGTGATCTCGTACTCGCCCGCCTTTTCGGCCACATCCACCGCCGGCATCATTGCCGCCTTGCCCGTCGGTGCGAACGGCCACATGGCTTCGGCGGGACGGCGCGCGAGCGCTGCCAGACGGGCAAAGGCCGGTGCATTGAACGGGTCGGCAACGAACGCCCCGGGCTCAAAGGCCTCGAAAAGACGCTCGGCTTCACGCCGCATTTCCTCGAAGGGACCGCCAGCCACCGGCGCAGCAGAGGCCATAGCCTTGCCCTCAGCCGGGGCATTGACTGCCACATTGGTCGTGTCGGCCATAATCGCTTTTTTCTCCCTTGTCCTTATCCCCCGCACCGCATGGCAATGACGCCACAAAGGACCGGCCACCCGGCAACCAACCCGCGTATGCCGCGTCTGCGACAGCCCGTTTCGGGGGCAATCGGCCGGGGCACCCACTGCGGCCCTGCTCGGTTATGGGGCCAAGGCCGCAGCATCGGGTGGCATTGCAGGTCGCCTGTCCGGCTGGAGGGAACCAAACCGGCAGTTCAGACCGGGCGGGCGGGCATGTGTGCCGCGCGTCCTGTCAGCGCTTCTCGGGAGAGGGAAACAGCCACGCACCTCCCGCCGCATCGCGCTGCCATCCGGCCCTGTAGCTGGCAGGTCCGGCGGTCCAGCGACGTGGCGGCGGCCCGGAGGGGACGATGCGATCCGCGGCGCAGACGGGCGTCATACCACGCGAGAAGCCGGCCGAGGGCAGGATCGATCAGACCAAGGGTGGCACGCATGGCCACCGCGCATTGCGATCGTCCGTCAGCCCTTCAATTGAGGACATCCGCTTGCGGATATCCGCCGTTCCCGGGGCGTGGCCCCGTTCAGGCCCGCGGCTACCGATCGTGCTCGGCCGCCGTCGACGCTGTTGAGAATCCGCCTGCGGGCCTGAGTCGGCCTTGATGTGCATCAATCCGTGACGGGAACTTTTCGTCAGCCGGCGAAGCGGCCGCGGCCGTTACTCGGCGGCGTGGTCGCGCACCACCACATGCTCGCCGAGTTGCGGATCCTCCGCGCCGGCCGGCTCGCCGTCGTCGGCATGGGCGCGGCGATAGCGGTCGCGGGCCACGTCGGCCTCGCGCAGCCATTCGCGCCAGATCGCCACCAGCAGCGCCATCAGCACCGGGCCGATGAACAGGCCGAGGAAGCCCATGGTTTTCACGCCGCCGATGAGACCGAAGAACGTGGGCAGGAACGGCAGCTTGATCGGCCCGCCGACCAGCTTGGGCCGCAGCGTTTTGTCGACGATGAAGAGTTCCACCGTGCCCCATGTGAACAGGCCGAGGCCGCCGACGATGTTGCCGCTGCCGACAAGGAACAGCGACACCAGCGTGAACGACAGCGGGGCGCCGCCGGGAATGAGAGCCATGATGCCGGTGATCACGCCGAGCGTGACCGGGGAGGGGGCGCCGGCGATCCAGTAGGCGGTGCCGAGCACCACGCCCTCGCCGATGGCGATGAGGCCCATGCCGGTGACGGTGGAGGAAATGGTGGCCGGCACCACGCGCGAGAAGGTCTGCCAGCGGGTGGGCAGAATGCCTTCGCCGAAGCGGTCGATCTGGCGGGCGAAGGACTCGCCGTCCTTGTAGACGAAGAACAGCGCGATCAGCATGAACAGCAGCGTGAGGAACAGGCTGAACGCCCCGCCGCCGGCGACCAGCGCAATGCGGTAGGCGCTGGCCACGTTCTCGCCGCTGATGAACTGGACCAGCTCGCTGATGGCCCCGGGCGAGCCGATGTGCTCGGCCCATTTCTGGCTGAGCCAGTCGCCCGCCATCGGCAGGTCGCTGATCCACCCCGGCACCGGGCCGCCGTGCTTGTTGAGCGAAACGAGAAAGGCGAGCGAGTTGCGCGCCTCGCGCACGGCATAGGTGATGGCCAGCGACAGCGGCACCACCAGCACGCCGAGGATGATGAGCAGCGCAAGGCTGGCGGCCAGCGGCCGGCTGCCGCCGCACGCCCTGAGAAGCCGGCGGAACAGCGGCCAGGAAGCAAAGCCGATGACCAGCGCCGCCAGCACCGGCACCACGAAGCCGCGGAAGAAATAGACCCCCGCCAGCAGCACGAACACCAGCAGCCAGCGCGCCACCGCCCGCGGCGGAATGAGAGGCTGGGTGGCGGGTTCGGGCGGGTGGGGGCTGGTGTGGCTATCAGCCCCGATGGCCCGCTCTGCGGCGGGATTGTGGACCGATACCCTGTGATGTTCGCTCACAACCTCTACCCCCGGACCGTCGGTTCTCGTCAGCGCTGTCAGGCAACCGCATGGCGACCGGCCCGCAGGCCCCGAAACGGGTCTGCCGCCCTGCCGCCGCCATTCCCGGCAACCGCCCGGACCCCCGCCGGCGATTCGCCTGCCGCCGGAAAGGCCCCCACGGCCCCGATTTCCGCCCGGATGGCGGCCTCCCGCAGCGGCCGGCCGCAACCGGCGGGCCGAATCCCTGCGGGCTGCGCACCCTCGCAGTCCGGAATGAAGATTCAGACTTCCATGCCGGCGGGGCGCCTGTCTACCCGGCCCCGTCAGCACGGCGCCCGCCGGCTGGTCCCGCCGGGCAGCCGGGATCATGGCGGCACAGCAAGGCAGTTTCTTGACGGGGCGCCAAAATCGCCGCCCGGCGCGGTCGGTTTCAAAGCGTCGGCCTTTCCGCTACGTTCGTTTCCGCCACCGCCATCGCCACCTGCCCGACCCCGTCCCGCACGATGCCCGCCTTCAGGGAGCGCCCCTCATGATTGCCCCGGTGATCCGCGCCTCGGCCTGTCCGCACGACTGCCCCTCCACCTGCGCGCTGGAGGTGGAGGTTCTGGAGAACGACCGCATCGGCCGTGTGCGCGGGGCGGCGCAGAACAGCTACACCGCGGGCGTGATCTGCGCCAAGGTGGCGCGCTATGCCGAGCGCAACCACCACCCGGGCCGGCTGATGACGCCGCTGAAGCGCACCGGCCCCAAGGGAAGCGGCCAGTTCGCCCCCATCGGCTGGGACGAGGCGCTGGAGACCATCGCCGATGCCTTTCGCAAGGCGGCCGCCGCCCACGGGCCGGAGGCGGTGTGGCCCTATTTCTATGCCGGCACCATGGGCCTCGTGCAGCGCGACGGGCTGGAGCGGCTGCGCCATGTGATGGGCTATTCGCGCACCTTCACCACCATCTGCACCAACACGGCCTGGACGGGCTACATCGCCGGCACCGGCCGCCTCGCCGGGCCGGATCCGCGCGAGATGGCGGAAGCCGATGTCATCGTGATCTGGGGCACCAATGCGGTGGCGACGCAGGTCAACGTGATGACCCACGCCATCCGGGCCCGCAAGACGCGCGGGGCCAGAATTGTGGTCATCGACGTCTACCGCACCGAAACGGTGAAGCAGGCCGATATGGCGCTTGTGCTGCGGCCGGGCACCGATGCCGCGCTCGCCTGCGCGGCGATGCACATCGCCTTCCGCGACGGCTATGCCGACCGTGCCTACATGGCCCGGTATGCCGATTGCCCGGACGATCTGGAAGCCCACCTGAAGACCCGCACGCCCGAGTGGGCCGCGGAGATCACCGGCCTTTCGGTGGACGAGATCGAGGCCTTCGCCCGGCTGGTCGGCACCACGCCGCGCACCTTCTTCCGCCTCGGCTATGGCTTCACCCGCGGGCGCAACGGCGCGGTGGGCATGCACGCTGCCACCTCGCTCGCCACTGTCCTCGGCGTCTGGCAGCACCGCGGCGGCGGCGCCTTCCACAACAACGGCGCCATCTTTCGCCTCGACAAGACCATGATCGAGGGGCTGGACGCCGTGCGGCCGGGCATCCGCCAGCTCGACCAGTCGCGTATCGGCGCCGTTCTGGAGGGCGACAGCGCGGCACTGTTCGGCGGGCCGCCGGTGACGGCGATGTTCATCCAGAACACCAATCCGGTTTCCGTCTGCCCGGAGCAGGCGCGGGTGAAGCGCGGCTTTGCCCGCGACGATCTGTTCGTGGCCGTGCACGAGCAGTTCATGACCGACACCGCGCTGATGGCCGACATCGTGCTGCCGGCCACCACTTTCGTGGAGCACGACGACATCTACAAGGCCGGCGGCCAGCAGAGCATCCTGTTCGGGCCGAAGCTGATCGAGCCGCCGGGCGAGTGCCGGACGAACCACGAGGTGGTGGCGGCACTGGCCGAAAGGCTGGGTGCGCAGCACCCGGGCTTTGCCATGAGCCCGCGCGAACATATCGACTGGATGCTGCGCCATTCCGGCCTCGGCACGCTGGCCGGGCTTGAGGAAAAGCGCTGGCTCGACTGCCAGCCGCCGTTCGAGCGCGCCCATTATCTCGACGGCTTCGGCTATGCCGACGGCAAATTCCGCTTCCGCCCGGACTGGACGGCCGTGCCCAACAGCAACAACGGCCCCATGGGCCGTTATGCCGAGCTGCCGGCGCTGCCGGATTACTGGGCGGTGACGGAGGCGCCGACGGGCTCGGAACCGTTCCGCCTCGTCACTCCGCCCGCCCGCTCGTTCCTCAATTCCAGCTTCAGCGAAACGCCGTCCTCCGCAGCGAAGGAGGGCGGGCGGCCGACGCTGATGATCCACCCCGACGATGCCGCCCGCCTCGGCATTTCGGATGGCGCGCGCGTGCGCATCGGCAACGACCGCGGCAGCCTCATCATCCACGCCCATGTTGCCGATGGCATGCAGCCCGGCGTGGTGGTGAGCGAGGGCATCTGGCCCAACACGGCCTTCGAGGAAGGTTTCGGCATCAACCTGCTGACCGGGGCCGATCCGGTGGCGCCCTATGGCGGTGCGGCCTTCCATGACAACCGCGTCTGGGTCAGAAAGGCAGGGCGGCCGGCAGCGGCCGCCGCGTGATTCCCCCGGAGAGCCAGACCATGAAATCGGATCGCAGGGTTGCCCTTGTCACCGCCGCAGGCAGCGGTATCGGCGCCGGTGCCGCCCGCCGTCTGGCGGCCGATGGCTGGCAGGTGGTGCTGTTCGGCCGCTCGCAGGCCGTGGAAACGCTGGCCGCACAGACAGGCGGCCACGCCATCCGCGGCGACATCGCCCGCCCCGACGATCTCGCCCGTCTGGTGCGCGAGACCGTGGAAACGTTCGGCCGCATCGACGGGGCGGTGGTTTCGACCGGCCACACCGCGCACGGCGACCTGATCGCCCTGACGGATGAAGACTGGCACGCCGGCCTCGACATGCTGCTGATGCCGGTGGTGCGGCTTTCCCGTCTGCTGGTGCCGCTGTTCCTGAAGGCCGGCCACGGCTCGGTGGTGGCGGTGTCGTCGTTCGCGGCGGTGGAGCCGGATCCGGATTTTCCGGTCTCGTCCGCGCTGCGCGCGGCGCTGTCGTCCTATGTGAAGCTGCTGGCGCGGCGCTATGCGGCGGACGGCATCCGGGTCAATTCGGTGCTGCCGGGCTTCATCGACAGCTTCCCGGAGCGCGATGACCGCGTGGCGCGCATTCCCGCCGGCCGTTATGGCCGGGTGGAGGAACTGGCGGCCACAATCGCGTTTCTGCTTTCCGACGACGCCGGCTATGTGACGGGCCAGAACATCGCGGTGGAGGGCGGGCTGCTCGGCTCGCTCTGACGGGCACGCTCTGACGGGCACGCCCCGACGGGCGGGCGGCTGAGGCGGGCGCCGGTTTTTGCCGGCGCGTATTTGTCGTTGCCGCCGCGGGCGGCCGTCGCTACTGTCCCGCGCGATTTTGTGCCGGGCGCGCCTGCCCGCGCGCGCCACCGGATTCTTCTTGCGAGGTGCCGACCGATGACGGACGAAACGCCGTCTTATCTGCGTCCCGAGCGTTCGTTTCAGGGCCTGATCCTCACGCTGCAGCGCTTCTGGGCCGAACGCGGCTGCGTCGTGCTGCAACCCTATGACATGGAAGTGGGCGCCGGCACCTTCCACCCCGCCACCACGCTGCGTTCGCTCGGCCCCCGCCACTGGAACGCCGCCTACGTGCAGCCCTCGCGCCGCCCCAAGGACGGCCGCTATGGCGAAAACCCCAATCGCCTGCAGCACTATTATCAGTTTCAGGTCATCATGAAGCCGTCGCCGGCCGACCTGCAGAACCTCTATCTGGGGTCTCTGAAGGCCATCGGCCTCGACCCGCTGCTGCACGACGTGCGCTTCGTTGAAGACGACTGGGAAAGCCCGACGCTGGGCGCCTGGGGCCTTGGCTGGGAGTGCTGGTGCGACGGCATGGAAGTGTCGCAGTTCACTTATTTCCAGCAGGTCGCGGGCTTTGAATGCGCACCGGTTTCCGGTGAGCTGACCTACGGCCTTGAACGACTGGCGATGTATATTCAGGGCGTTGAAAACGTCTACGACCTGAATTTCAACGGCCGGGAAGGTGCCGAAAAGGTGACCTACGGCGATGTTTTCCTGCAGGCCGAGCAGGAATATTCGCGGCACAATTTCGAATATGCCGACACCGACAACCTGCTGCGCCACTTTCAGGATGCCGAGCGCGAATGCCGCGCCCTGCTGGCAGCCGGCGAGACGGTGGTGGAGGGCGAGCCGCGCCATCTGCTGGCGCAGCCCGCCTATGACCAGTGCATCAAGGCGAGCCACATCTTCAACCTGCTCGATGCCCGCGGCGTGATCTCGGTCACCGAGCGGCAGAGCTACATCCTGCGCGTGCGCGAACTGGCCAAGGCCTGCGGCGGCGCATGGCTGAAGACGGCGGCGGGCGGGGCAGGCGGCTGAGGCCGCCGCCACCCGCTCACCCGCTCCCGCCCCGCCTGCCCGACCGGACGAACGTTCCATGCCCGACCTTCTGCTTGAACTGCATTCCGAAGAAATCCCCGCGCGCATGCAGCGCCGCGCCAGCGCCGATCTGGCGGCGCTGGTGGGCGAGGGGCTTTCCGCCGCCGGCCTGAAGGCCGAGGATATCCGCGCCTTCGCCACGCCGCGCCGTCTGGCGCTGGCGGTTGCCGGCCTGCCCGCCCGCTCGGCCGATGTGGCCGAGGAGCGCAAGGGCCCGCGCGTCGGCGCCCCGCAGGGGGCCATCGACGGCTTCCTGAAGGCAGCCGGCCTGGCCTCCATCGACGAGGCGACCGTGGTCAGCGACGCGAAGAAGGGCGATTTCTATGTCGCCCGCACCACGAAGCCCGGCCGGCCGACGACGGAGATCATCGCCGAGATCGTGCCGGAGGTCATCCGCCGCTTCCCCTGGCCGAAGTCGATGCGCTGGGGCGCCGGCAGCCTGCGCTGGGTGCGGCCGCTGACTTCGATCCTGTGCACGTTCGGGCCGGAGACGGAAGACCCCGAGATCGTCGCTTTCGAGGTGGAAGGCATCCGTTCTTCCAACACCACCTGCGGCCACCGCTTCCACGCCCCGGAGCCGATCACCGTCCGGCGCTTCGACGACTATGTGGCGAAGCTGGAAAAGGCCCATGTGGTGCTCGACCCGGAGCGCCGGCGCGACATCATTCTGCATGATGCCCGCAACCGCGCGCTGGCCCTTGGCCTTGAACTGGTGGAGGACGATGCGCTGCTGACCGAGGTCGCCGGTCTGGTGGAATGGCCGGTGGTGCTGGTGGGCTCGTTCGATCCGGCCTTTCTGGAGATCCCGGATGCCGTGATCCGCTCCACCATCCGCGCCAACCAGAAGTGCTTCGTGCTGAAGAACCCGGCCACCGGCCGGCTGGCCAACCGCTTCGTGCTGACGGCCAACATCGAGGCCATCGACGGCGGCAAGGCCATCGTGGGCGGCAACGAGCGCGTGGTGCGCGCGCGCCTTTCGGACGCGAAGTTCTTCTACGAGACCGACCTGAAGGTGCCGCTGGAAGAGCGGGCGAAGAAGCTCGACATCGTGACCTTCCACGAGAAGCTCGGCACGCAGGGCGAACGGGTGGAGCGCATTGCCCGGCTTGCGGCGATCATCGCGCCGGTCGTGGGGGCCGATCCGGCCAAGGCCGAGGCGGCCGCACGCCTCGCCAAGGCCGATCTCGTGACCGAGATGGTGGGCGAGTTCCCGGAGCTTCAGGGCTTCATGGGGCGGCGCTATGCCGAGAAGCAGGGCATCGATCCCGAGGTGGCAGCCGCCATCGAGGAGCATTACAAGCCGCAGGGCCCCTCCGACAGCGTGCCGGTGGCTCCGGTCTCCGCCGCCGTGGCGCTGGCCGACAAGATCGACCTGCTGGTGGGCTTCTGGGCCATCGACGAAAAGCCGACGGGCTCCAAGGATCCGTTTGCGCTGCGCCGGGCGGCGCTGGGCGTCATCCGCATCCTCATTGCCACCGGGGCGCCGCTGCAGCTTCATCCCTTCATCGAGATGAGCCTCGATCTCTACGGCCCGCGCCGTCGCGGCGGGGCGCCGGTTGAGGCGATCGTGAAGGATCTGCTCGCCTTCTTCGGCGACCGGCTGGAGGTGCAGCTGCGCGATCAGGGCGCGCGGCACGATCTGGTGAAGGCCATCCTTGCCAGCCACGGCCGCGGGCTGCAGTCCAACATCGTCAATATCGTGCGCCGGGTGGAGGCTCTGGGCCGCTTCCTGGAAGGCGAGGAGGGGGCGGATCTGCTGGCCGGCTATCGCCGCGCTGCCAACATCCTCAAGGCCGAGGAGAAGAAGGACGGCCGCCAGTATCCGCCGACGGTGGACCCCGCGCTTCTGACGGAGCCAGCCGAAAAGGCGCTGTTCGAGGCCATCGGCGAGGCCAGCGGTCGCGCGGAAGCGGCTGTCGCCATTGAAGATTTCGGCGGGGCCATTGCGGCGCTGGCGCTGCTGCGCGCCCCCATCGATGCCTTCTTCGACGACATCCTCGTCAATGCCGACGACCGCCACGTGCGCGAGAACCGCCTGAAGCTGCTGGCCGCCATTCCGGCCGCGACCGGCGCGGTCGCCGATTTCAGCCGCATCGGCGGCTGAGCGCGGCCTGCGCCCGAAAAGGCCGGTTCCGAAAAGCGGAGAATCGAATTGGCGGCCCTGCAAGGGGCCGCTAATTTCGTTTTCGGGGAGGCGTTCCTTCAGGCGCGCGGTTCCGAAGGGGCCGCGGGGGCAGGGCGCGCCGGCCGCAACGGGGATGTGTTCGCCATGATGTGTTCGCGATGAAGCAGGCCTTCGCCGAGTTTCTCGGCACCTTCATGCTCGTGCTGTTCGGCTGCGGGGCCGTTGCCGCCGCCGCCGGCGATGCCGGGCCGGCGAGCCTCGATGCCATCGGCGTCGCCCTCGCCTTCGGCTTCGGCTACATCGCCGCAGCCACGGCGGTCGGTCCCATTTCCGGCGCGCACTGCAACCCGGCCGTCAGCTTCGGCCTGCTGGTTGCCGGCCGCATCGGCCCGATGCGCTTTGCCGGCTATGCCACGGGGCAGTTTCTGGGTGGCATCGCGGCGGCGGCCGTGCTGGCGGCAATGCTGTCAGGGCAGGGCGCGGGCTGGAACGGCGATCTCGGGCAGAACGATTTCGGTCACGCCATCGCCGGCGGCACCGGCATGGCGGCCAGCTTCGCCTTCGAGGTCATTGGCACGTTTCTGTTCGTCGCCTGTTTTCTGGGCGCCACGGCCGGCCACAGCGCCACCCATATTGGCGGATCGGCGGTGATCGCGCTCGGCTGCACACTGGCGGTGCTGCACATCGCGGGCATCAATCTCAGCGGCGTGTCGATCAACCCGGCGCGCTCGTTCGGGCCGGCGCTGGTGGGGCTGGCGCGCGATCCGCTGGCGTTCAGGCAGGTGTGGCTGTTCGTTATCGGCCCGCTGGTCGGCGCCGCCATCGCCGGCACGCTGTTCAAGGCCGGTCTGCTGCGCCCGGACGCAACGCATCACGCCGACTGAACCGGGGCGAGGCTGTACGGGACACGGACTGTGCGACACGGACAAGCGGGAGCCCGGGCTTCCGGTTCGCCGGTGCTCCCGGCGGCAAGGCCCGTGAGGCCGCGTTCTGTGCGCTGCCATTCCCGTGCTGACAATCCTGCTCAGTTCCTGCCTGAGTTCCGACATGGTTTCATGGTCTTATGGAACAACTGAAACCGGTGCGCTCCCCGCCTCCGGTTTCGCATATAAATTCCATAATTCAGATTATACGACTGAATGATCTTCAGCCGCCGATGCAGGACAGCCGCGCCTGTGCCAGTCAGGACATGGCCTGTCAGAACTGGCCTGTCAGAACTGGCCTCGGCCGGCCCGATCACACATCCCGGTCATCCGCCCCCATGGCATCCCGCCGCGCAGCCGGCTGCGGCCGTCGCCGGTTCCGCTCATCGGCCGCGTTTTCGCCCTGCTGTCCCGTGGCGCGCCGCCACGTTCCGCGACCCGGCATCCGGTGTTCCGCGTCGCAACCGCCAGGGTCGGCTCTCACCGCGCCACCGGCCGGCCCGCAACGCCCGGACGGACCGCCGGGCATTCGCCCGCCGGAGTACCCCCCAAGGCAGCCGGCCGGCGGCGGCCATTGCTCTTCGTGCCACGCTCCTCTAAGACAACCGCCTTGCAAGAGGACGACCGCCCCGGAACGGGACACTGACGGCCGGGACGACCCGGCATTGATCCCTGCGGGAAAGGCCCATCATGCGCACCACCGCCGACCGTATCCGCCACGCCCTCAGCTTCGAGATCATCGGCCTGATGATCGTTACGCCGCTGGGCGGCGTTCTGTTCGGCGTGCCGATGTTCGACATGGGTGTCATCGGGTTCGTCTGCGCGGTCATCGCCACGCTGTGGAACTACGTCTTCAATCTCGGCTTCGACCTTGTGCTGCGCCGGCTCACCGGCGGCACGCGCAAATCGCTGCGGCTGCGCGTCCTCCATGCCATCGTGTTCGAGATCGGGCTGCTGTCGATGCTGCTGCCGTTCATCGCCTGGTATGTCGGCGTCGGGCTGCTGCAGGCCTTCACCATGGATATCGCGGTCGCGGCCTTCTATATGGGCTACGCCTTCGTCTTCAACTGGGCCTACGACCGGCTGTTTCCGCTGCCGGAATGGCACGCCGCGGGCTGACCGGGCGGCCCGGAACGTCCGTACAGGGGAACTGCCGATCATGACCGACAATGCCGCGACCGGACCAGTCGCCCCCGATTTCGTCTCCGCGGCCGAAGACCGGCCGGGCGAGCCGGTGGCCGGGCGCGATATTGCGGCGCTGCTGGCCATCATGGAGCGGCTGCGCCATCCCGAGGACGGTTGCCCGTGGGATGTGGAGCAGACCTTCGCCACGATCGCGCCCTACACCATCGAAGAAGCCAACGAGGTGGCCGACGCCATCGCGCGCGGCGATATGGACGATCTGTGTGAGGAACTGGGCGACCTGCTGCTGCAGGTGGTGTTCCATGCCCGCATGGCGGAAGAAGCCGGCGCCTTTGCCTTTCCCGATGTGGTCGGTGCGGTGACGGCGAAGATGATCCGTCGCCATCCGCATGTTTTCGGGCCGCAGCGGGTGCGCGGGGCCGGTCTGGCGCAGGCGCAGTGGGCCGCGATCAAGGCCGTGGAAAAGGCCGACCGGGCCGCCCGCCGCACCGCCGCCGGCCTGCCGCCGGAACACGCAAGCCTGCTCGATGGCATTCCGGGTTCCCTGCCCGCTCTCGCCACCGCCGTGAAACTTCAGGACAAGGCCGCCGCCGTGGGCTTCGACTGGGCCGACGCGCGCCTGATGCTGGCCAAGGTGCGCGAGGAACTGGACGAGCTGGAAGCGGAAATCGTCGCCGGTGAGCGGGATGCCGCGGCCGGCGAGCTGGGCGACGTGCTGTTCGGGCTGGCGAACCTCGCCCGCCACATCGGCACCGATCCCGAAGCCGCCGTGCGCCGCACCAACGAGAAATTCCGCACCCGGTTCGGCTTTATCGAACGCGCACTCGCCACCGCCGGCCGCGATCCGAACACGGCCAGCCTTGAGGAGATGGAAGCGTTGTGGCAGGCCGCCAAGGCGGCGGAAGCCGCAGATACCGGCGAACCGTCCGCCGACCGGTAACCCCGCTTCGCGTCCGGGGCCTTCGTTTCCGGCCCCGACTGGCACGCCGGCAAGGAGGGCCTGCGGGAACAAGAGGGCCTGCGGCACCGGGAGCCGGGATATCCGGCCGGCAGGGATGCAGGATCGGCCCCGGCTGTGATGAGCCCGGCCTTGCCGCGAAATTGAAGCGGCGGCAACAGAACCGGCCGTCGCTTTCTGCGCCAACGGCCGCGCGGCGGAAGGCGTGACAACCGGACAGCGCGGCACCCGCCCCTGTGCAAGACCGCGGCCGACAAGACATTCCCGGGCACAAGACGCAGAGCAAAAGACGGCAGACCGGGCCTGCCCGCCCCTGCCATCCGGCAACGCAGTGTGTTCCCCGGCCTCCGGCGGGCTCGCCGCCGGGGACATTTCGGGGCCGCGCGAATTTCTCCCGCCGCCGGGTCTGCGGCGTCAGTCCGTCAGGTAGCGGCCGGCGCGGCTGCGGAAGAGATCGGCCTGCCGTTGCGGAATGCGCACCGTCAGTTCCACGCCCGCCTCAGTGTCGTTGCGGGCGATCACCTCCACCGAACGATGCAGCCACGCAAGCAGCTCGCCGTCTTCCACCGGCACGCACAGATGGCGGGTGGAGCGGCCGGCCGCCAGCACGGCCTCGACGCGCGCGAGCAGGGCGTCGGTGCCCTCCCCGGTCAGCGCCGACACCGCGACGGCGCCGCTGCCCGTTTCTGCCAGCAATTTCGCATGCCGCTCCGGGTCGAGCAGATCCACCTTGTTCCAGACCTCAATGACGCGCCGGCTGTCGCGCGCTTCGACGCCCAGCAGATCCAGCGTCTTCAGCACATCGGCTGCCTGCGCATCGCTGTCGGCGTGGGAGATGTCGCGCACATGCAGGATGAGATCGGCCGCCACCACCTCTTCCAGCGTGGCACGGAACGCGGCGACGAGGTGCGTCGGCAGTTCGGAGATGAAACCCACGGTATCCGACAGGATGGCCTCGCCGCCGTGCGGCAGGCGGATGCGGCGCAGCGTCGGATCCAGCGTGGCGAACAGCAAATCCTGCGACAGCACGTTGGCGTCCGTCAGGCGGTTGAACAGCGTCGATTTGCCGGCATTGGTGTAGCCCACCAGAGCCACCGTCGGGTGCGGCACCTTGCGGCGGTTGGCGCGGTGCAGACCGCGGGTGCGCTTCACCTCCTCAAGCTCGCGCTCGATGCGGCTGATACGCTCCTGAATCTGCCGGCGGTCGGCCTCGATCTGGGTTTCGCCCGGGCCGCCCAGAAAGCCGAAGCCGCCGCGCTGGCGCTCAAGATGCGTCCAGGTGCGCACAAGGCGGCTCTTCTGCCACTTGAGGTGGGCAAGCTCCACCTGCAGCGTGCCTTCGCGCGTGCGGGCGCGGGCACCGAAGATTTCCAGAATCAGCGCCGTGCGGTCCAGCACCTTGGCGCCCCAGGCCTTTTCCAGATTGCGCTGCTGCACCGGAGACAGCGGGTGATCGACGATGACCAGCCCCGCCTCCTCCTGCTTCACGATGGCGCCGATCTCGTCCACCTTGCCGGTGCCGAACAGCGTGGCCGGGCGCGGTGCCTGCAGGCGCACGACGCGGGCGGCAACGACATCGAGGTCGATCGCCTGCGTCAGGCCGACAGCCTCCTCCAGCTTGGCTTCCGGCGAACGCTGCACTGCAGCATTCTCGCCCTCGCCCGCCGGGCGCAGGCCGGCGATGACCGGCACCAGAACCACTGCCGCAGTGCGGGGCTTCCCGGTTGGCTGCGGCACGCCGGCCGTGCGTTCTGCGGGGATTTCATCGGCTTCCGGGGCGCCGGAAAGAGGGGTGTTGGTCAAACGTCGGTCCCTGATGGTCTGCTGGCGGCCCTTGGCGGTGGCCTGCGGCCGTCCGGGTCGAATTGTTGCGTTGCAATATCAATTCCCGGCCGCCGGCAAACCGTGCGCGATGGCACCGGCTGCCGGCAACGGCCGGCCGATGGCACCTGAACGGCCCGAAAAAAGAATCCGGGCGCAGGTCGGCCTTCCTGCGCCCGGATGTGGTTCCTGTCGTCTGTCAGTGCAAGGCCTGCCGCCGCCGGCAGCGCAAATTCATCCCGTCTGTTCCGGGCCGGGGAGGCCTTAAGCGGGGCGGATTGCCTGCAGACCCCTGCCCCGCGCCCGGCGGGCGCGGCCGGCCTCAGCGCTCGCTGTCCTCACTGGGATCGAACAGCTGAATCGGCTGGTTCGGCATCACCGTGGAAATCGCGTGCTTGTAGACAAGCTGAGAGTGCCCGTCACGACGCAGGAGCACGCAGAAATTATCGAACCAGGTCACAACACCCTGGAGCTTGACACCGTTAACAAGAAACACGGTGAGAGGAGTCTTCTGCTTGCGGACGTGGTTGAGAAAAGTATCCTGCAAGTTCTGTGCGCGGTCCGCCATGATCTTTTTCCTTTTCTTTATCCGGCTGCAACGCCGCGCCGTTTCTTGCTTCGCATTGAGGGGCCGACACGCTTGGGAGGCGTGGAGAGCCGGCCCGGCTTCGGCGTCACGGCGCACACCTTATCGCAATTGCGAGAAACCCGGTATCCCAATCGTGGATCTTCGGTTGATCAGGATCAATAAATCGGCGTGCGTTCCGAATGGTGGTGAAATTCGCCGCGCAGCAGGCGGGTCTGCGGCCCGGGCAGGCCATTGCCGATGGTGTTGCCATCGAGGCGCACCACCGGCATCACCGTGTTGGTGGCCGAGGTGACGAACACCTCGTCGGCGCCGAGCGCATCGGCAACGGTGAAGGCGCGTTCCTCCACAGCAAGGCCGAGGGCGGTGGCCGCATCGACCACGCCCGCGCGGGTGATGCCCTTCAGGATGCCGGGGCTCGCCGGCCGCGTGATCAGGGTGTGGCCGTGCACGATCCACACATTGCTGGACCCGCCTTCGGTGATGAAGCCATCGCGGTCCACCAGAAAAGCCTCGCGCGCCCCGGCGCGGCGGGCGGCCTCCTTGGCCAGCACGTTGGGCAGCAGGCCGATGGTCTTGATATCCACCCGCTCCCAGCGGTTGTCCGGCTGGGTGATGGCCGCGATGCCGGCCTCTGCCTGCGCGGCGATGCGGGCCTGATCGCTGCGTTTGGCCACGACCACGATGGCCGGCCGCACCGGCCGGGCGGGAAAATAATGGTCGCGCGGGGCCACGCCGCGGGTGACCTGCAGATAGAGCGAACCGTTCGTCAGGCCGTTGCGCCGCCCGATCTCGCGGAACACCGCCGTCAGCGCTCCGCGGCTCATGGGCATGGGAATTTCCAGCGCCGCCAGCGAGCGTTCGAGACGGTCCAGATGGCGCGTCAGGTCGATGATGTCGCCGTCGAGAACCTCGCAGACCTCATAGACGCCGTCGCCGAACTGGTAGCCGCGGTCCTCAATGGAAACACGGGCTTCGCTGACGGGCTGATAAAGGCCGTTGACATAGGCGATGCGGCTCATCGGAAGGCTCCAGAACAAGGCGGACCGCGGCGGCGGTCTGGTCTGATACGCCGGCAAACCAGTTTGTTTGCCGGCAAAAGAGGACGGAGGCGGCGGCCGGATCAGAAGAATTCGAGGCTGACGCGGAACATCTGCTCCACCTCGCGCACCCGGTCGGAGCGGGCGAACAGCACGATGCGGTCGCGCGGGGCGATGACCGTGTCGCCGGCCGGCATGATGACGGTGCGGTTGCGGTAGATCGCCCCGATCCGCACGCCCGGCGGCAGTTCCACCTGCCGCAGCGGCCGGCCGACCAGCGGCGAGGTCTCCAGCGCCTCGGCCTCGATGACCTCCGCCGCGCCGTTCTGCAGCGTGTGCACCGAGCGGATGCGGCCGCGGCGCACATGGCGCAGCACCCGCGACACGGTTACCGCGCGCGGCGCAATGTAGGCATCGATGCCCAGCGCGCCGGCAAATTCCGGGTAGGTCGTGGAATTGATGAGCGCCAGAGAGCGCTTGCAGCCGAGCTTCTTGGCCATGACGCAGGCGAGCACGTTGGCCTCGTCGTCGTTGGTCAGCGTCACGATCACGTCGGCGCTGCCGACCTCGGCTTCCAGCAGCACCGACTGGTCGAGGGCGCTGCCGGTGAGCACGATGGAGGACCGCAGCGACTGCGCCACCTCTTCGGCGCGCGCCTGCGACTGCTCGATGATCTTCATGCGCACGCGCGAGCCGCGGGCCTCCAGCCCCTGCGCCACATAGTTGCCGATGTTGCCGGCCCCGACGATGACCGCCCGCTTGGCCTGATCCACCTTCTGGCCGAAAATCGTCAGCGTGCGGCGCACCTGATCGGCCCGCGCCACCACATAGGCGATGTCGCCCGGCTCCAGCGCGTCGTCGCCGTGGGGGATGATGACCTCGCCGCGGCGCGTGACGCCCACCACCACGGCACCGAGATCGGGAAAAAGCTCCGTCAGCTGCTTCAGCGGCGTTTCCACCACGCGGCAGGTCTGGCCGCAGACCACCGCCAGAACGATCACCTCCTCGTCGGCCACCGAAATGCTCTCGATGGCGCCGGGCAGGGCAAGGCGGCGGATGACGGTTTCACCCACCTCCACTTCCGGCGAAATCACCACATCGATCGGGATCGATTCGCGCGAGAACAGATCCTGCCAGTGCGGGGCGAGATAGCTCTGCGCCCGCACGCGCGCGATCTTGGTCGGCACGTTGAACAGCGAGTGCGCCACCTGACAGGCGATCATGTTCACCTCGTCGGCCAGCGTCACCGCGATCAGCATATCGGCCTGCTCGATGCCGGCGGCGGCCAGCACCTCCGGATGGGCGCCGTGACCGACGATGCCGCGCACGTCCAGCCGCTCGCGGATGAGCGAGATGAGCTTCGGCGACTGATCGATGACGCAGACGTCGTTGCGCTCGGCCGCCAGCTTCTCGGCGATGCCGTAGCCGACCTGTCCGGCGCCGCAGATGACGATGCGCATGGCTCCCCTCCCCGTTGGTGCTGTCGCGTCTGCCCGTTATGCCGCCTCAGCCCACGCCGAGCGATTTCAGTTTGCGGTGCAGGGCCGAACGCTCCATGCCCACGAACTCCGCCGTGCGCGAGATGTTGCCGCCGAAGCGGTTGATCTGGGCGCGCAGATAATCGCGCTCGAAGGCTTCGCGGGCGTCGCGCAGCGGCAGCGCCATCAGGTGCTCGCCGCCGGAATTGGTCGGCAGCGACGGGACCATGGTGCCGATTTCCGCCGGCAGCAGATCGGCCGTGATGATGGCTTCCTCGTCGCCGCGCGTCAGGATCATCAGGCGCTCGACGTTGTTGCGCAGCTGGCGGATGTTGCCCGGCCAGTCGTGAGCCTGCAGCACCGCCATGGCATCGTCGCCGATGCGGCGGACCGGCAGGCCGCTGGTGCGCGAGATCAGCGCCATGAAATGATGCACCAGCGCGGGAATGTCGTCGCGGTGCTCGGCCAGCGCCGGCACCCGCAGCGGCACCACCGACAGGCGATGGAACAGATCCTCGCGGAAGTGGCCTTCGGCGATTTCCGATTCAAGATCGCGCGCCGTGGAAGACAGGATGCGCACATCCACCTTCACCCGCGTGGCGCCGCCGACGCGCAGGAAGTTCTGGTCGACGAGCACGCGCAGGATCTTGCTCTGCGTCTCGCGCGGCATGTCGGCGACTTCGTCGATATAGAGCGTGCCGCTGTGGGCCTCTTCCAGCGC